>DNCF01000070.1:565-3328 GCA_003484545.1 Massilia sp.
ACGCCGGCCTGATCATCAGCGAAGGCACCCAGGTCTCGCCGGTCGGCAAGGGCTACATGGCCACGCCGGGCATCTACTCCGACGCCCAGGTCGAAGGCTGGAAGCCGATCACCCAGGCCGTGCACGACGCCGGCTCGAAGATCGTCGCCCAGATCTGGCACGTCGGCCGCGTCACCCACCCGAACCTGACCGGCGGCGTGCA
Organism: Massilia sp.; assembly: GCA_003484545.1. Lineage (GTDB taxonomy): Bacteria > Pseudomonadota > Gammaproteobacteria > Burkholderiales > Burkholderiaceae_D > Telluria. Next base: position 768 of record DNCF01000070.1, read on the forward strand.
GCCGGTGGCGCCATCGGCCGTGACGCCGAAGGTGATCGCCTATACCCGCGCCGGCAAGGTCGAGGCGCTGGAGCCGCGCGCCCTGTCGGTCGCCGAGATCAAGGACATCGTCGCGGAATACCGCCGCGGCGCCGCCAACGCGATCCGCGCCGGCTTCGACGGCATCGAACTGCATGGCGCCAACGGCTACCTGATCGACCAGTTCCTGCGCGACGGCGCCAACCAGCGCAGCGACGAGTACGGCGGCTCGATCGAGAACCGCGCCCGCTTCGCGCTGGAAGTGGTCGACGCCGTGGTGGCCGAGATCGGCGCCGGCCGGGTCGGCATCCGTCTGTCGCCGGTGACCCCGGCCAACGACCTGTCGGACAGCAATCCGCAGGCGGTGTTCGGCTACCTGGTCGAAGAGCTGGACAAGCGCGGCATCGCCTTCATCCACTTCGTCGAAGGCGCCACCGGCGGTCCGCGCGACATCCCGGGCTTCGACTACGCCTGGGCGCGCAAGGCCTTCAAGGGCACCTACATCGCCAACAACGGCTACACCCGCGAGATGGCGATCGAGGCCGTCGACAGCGGCCGTGCCGACGCGGTGGCGTTCGGACGCGCCTACATCGCCAACCCGGACCTGGTGCAGCGCCTCAAACTGAACGCGCCGCTGAACACGCCGAATCCGCAGACCTTCTACAGCCACGGCGAAGAGGGCTACATCGACTACCCGTCGCTGGACAAGGCAGCGTAAGCGCTATCCTCGACGCAAAGGCCAGCCTCCGGGCTGGCCTTTTTCGTTTCGTGCGTCCATTCATGCGCGCCCGTTCCGCATGCCTGTGTTCCAATAAGCCGACGAATATCCGCCCGAGGGGAGCCATCATGACCAACGAATTCAAGGCCGGCGACAAGGTGAGCTGGGAGTCGTCCCAGGGAACGGTGCACGGCACGGTCAAGAAGAAGCTGACCGCGCACACCACCATCAAGGGCCACGAGGTGGCCGCCTCGCCGGAGAATCCGGAATACCTGGTCGTGAGCGACAAGACCGGGGCCGAAGCGGCGCACAAGCCCTCGGCGCTCAAGAAGGCGTAGGTCTCTGCGGCCATGCCTTAAGATGCGCTTCATCCTGGCGTCGTCCAATGCCGACGCAATCCATACGATGAGGGCTTCCTGATGCGCATCCTGCTGGCCGAAGACGACACCTCGCTGGGCGAAACCATCCGCGACTGGCTGCGCCTGGACGGCAACGCGGTCGACTGGGTGGAGCGCGGCGATACGGCGCGCACGGCCCTGCAAACCCACCATTACGACTGCCTGCTGCTCGACCGCGGCTTGCCGGGCCTGTCCGGCGACGCCCTGCTGGCCGAGCTGCGCGCGGCCGGCAACGCCGTTCCGGTGCTCCTGATCACGGCCTTCAATGCGCTCGCCGACCGGGTCGAAGGACTGGACCTGGGCGCCGACGATTACCTGGTCAAGCCTTTCGAGCTGGAGGAAATGTCGGCGCGCATCCGGGCCGCGGTGCGGCGCAGCGCCAACCAGGCCGGCAAGCTGCTGGTCCACGGCGACATCGCCCTCGATCCCGAGACGCGCCAGGCCAGCTTGCAGGGCCGCCCGGTGGCGCTGACCGCGCGCGAGTACCACGTGCTGCATGCGCTCCTGCTGCGCAAGAACGGCATCGTGACCCGCGCCCAGATCGAGGAAAGCCTGTACGGCTGGGGCGACGAGGTCGAAAGCAATGCCATCGAAGTCTACATTCACAACCTGCGCAAGAAGCTCGGCGCCGGCAGCATCGTCACCGTGCGCGGCCTCGGCTACCGCCTGAAGAGCGATGGCGCCTGAAGCGCTGCATCCACCGTCCTCGCTGCGGCGGCGCCTGCTGCTGGCGATCGTCTCGGCCAGCGTCGTGCTGTGGCTGGCAAGTCTCGGCATCGTCACCGCGATCGCCTGGCAGGAAACCAACGAGGTGTTCGACGACGCGCTGGAAGAAGCCGGCTTCCTGATCCTGGCCGCCACCACCGACCTTCACGAGCGCGGCCTGCCGCCACGCCCGGGCGCCGGCGGCGCACACGCGCGCAAGGTCGACATGCAGTACCAGGTCGTCAGCGGCGGCCGCGTGATCCAGCGCACCGGCGATGCGCCGCTTCATCCCTTCGTGCGCGGTTTCAGCGACGACGACGGCTTTGCCGAGCCGCGGGTGGACGGCGAGCGCTGGCGCGTGTTCGTGGTGCGCGACGCGGCGCGCGGCATCGAAGTGCAGGTCGGCCAGCAGCTCGATAAGCGCTTCGACATCCTGGAAGAGCTGGCCGAATCCCTGTGGCTGCCGGTGCTGGGCATCCTGGCCGTGCTGGCGCTGTCCTGCTGGCTGCTGATCGGCCGCGCCCTGCGCCCCTTGCGCCGCACGGCGTCCGCGATCGCGGCCAAGACCCCGGACGACCTGGCCCAGGTGCCGCTGGAAGGCCAGCCGCGCGAGCTGCTGCCGATCGTGCAGGCGTTGAACGGTGTGCTGCAACGCCTCGATGCGGCCCTGCAGGCGGAACGCCGTTTCACCGCCGACGCCGCGCACGAGCTGCGCACGCCGC
>DNCF01000070.1:3599-3903 GCA_003484545.1 Massilia sp.
GGCGCCAGCATCCCGAGCTGGCCGCGCCTTTCCAGAAGCTGCGCCAGGACATCGCGCGCAGCACGGCCCTGGTCGACAGCCTGCTGACGCTGGCGCGGCTCGATCCGCTCGCGCGCGAGCAGTTGCAGGTCGAGCCGGTGGCGCTGGCGCCGCTGTTCGAGCGCCTGCTGGCGGCCCATGCGCCGCAAGCCGCGCGGCGCGGCATCGTCGTGGACGCACGCTGCGAGCTGGAAAGCGTGGACGCCGATCCGCGCATGCTCGAGATCGCGCTGCGCAACCTGCTCGACAACGCGCTGCGCTACGG
>DNCF01000375.1 GCA_003484545.1 Massilia sp.
TGCAGGATGATGGCGTTCATGTTCATCGCCTTGGCGCGGTCGAGGATGGCGATCGCCTCGGCCTGCTGCTGGGCCGCGCTCAGGTTCTGCTTGCTCGGCCAGTCGATGTTGGCCACCGTCGACACCCAGGCGGCGCGGAATTCGCGCGGCGCGGCCGGCGGCGTATCGCTGCTGCCGATGATGCTGCCGTCCGGCGTGGCGGCGCTGCGCGTTCCGGGCGTCGAGCAGGCGCCCAGGAAGCCACTCATGGCCAGTACGCCGGCGACACCGGCCAGCGCGAACGCGCGTCGTTTCTTATCAGCTTGCACTACCGCTCCCCTATGCTTATCGATGTTTATACTTTGACGAACCACTTCCGGCGCCACATGAACCAGGCGATCGCGAACATGCAGGCGTTGAACAGCAGCGCATGCAGCAGCGACGTGTTGACCGCCCCGATCGGCAACTCCCTGATCGGCGCATACAGGCTGCGCCCGAGCGACAGCATGCTGCCGTCGGGCTGGGCCAGCTTGATGAAGCCGAGCATTTTCGCCACCAAGCCCGAGAACGCGAAGATGAACAAGGCATTCATGCCATAGATCTTGAACGGATGGGTCCAGCGCGCCGCCGCCTCGCGTACCGCGGGGTAGGGATTAACGTCGAGCAACCAGAAGAAAGCGCTGAATAGTAGCAAAGCCCAGCCCGTCATCAGGAAACAATAGGACGGCGTCCACAGGCTTTTGTTGATCGGCATGAGGACGGTATCGAGGATCACGCCGAGCCAGAGGCACAGGAGGCCGGCCAGCAGCATCCAGACGATCTGCTCGGTGCGGTTGATCTTCGACAGCAGGAAACGTCCGGCCAGCACCCCGAACAATTGGCTGCACAGGGCGGGCAAGGTGCTGAACAAGCCTTCCGGATCCCAGGTCTTCGATTGCACCCACATGTGGCCGTCGAGCACCATGCGGTCGATCCAGGCGCCGAAGTCCTTGCCCGGCTCGAGCACGCCGGCGCCGATGCCGGGCACCGGATAGAACAGCATCAGCGCGCTGTACACGGTGAGAAGAAAGGCGATGATCGCCAGCTGCATGCGCCAGCCGCAGTAGACGACGATGGGCGCGGCCAGCAGGGTGCACAGGGCGATGCGCTGCAGCACGCCGGGGATGCGTACCTTGTCGAAATTAAAATAGGGGATCAGGTTCAGCAGGAAGCCGATCAGGAAGATCAGCAGCGCGCGCTTGGCCAGCTTCAGCAGCAGTTTCGGCTTGTCGGCGCCCGCTGCGGCCAGGCGGCCGAGCGACAGCGCCATCGAGACGCCGCCGATGAACAGGAAGAAGGGGAAGATCGCGTCGGTGAAGGTCCAGCCATGCCAGGGGGCGTGGGCCAGTTGCGAATACAGGTTGCTCCAGTCGCCGGGATTGTTAACCAGCACCATGGCGGCGATGGTGAAGCCGCGGAAGGCGTCGAGCGAATTGAGGCGGCCGGTGGGGTCGCTCATTGATCAGGTGTCTCCATCTTGTTATTTATTGTTGGCGATCGTGTTGTGCACACGTTCCTTGGACGCGTGGGCAGGAAACCTGCCCACGCGTCCAATCAGCTCCAGTAGCCGAGCCGTACTGCTTATTTCTTCCCGAACTCCGGATCGATCTTCACCAGCGCCGCCATGATGAAAGCCGGAATCGTCGCCAGGCAGGTCCAGATGAAGAAATTCTTATAGCCCAGGAATTCCTGGAGCGCGCCGCTCCACATGCCCGGCACCATCATGCCCAGCGCCATGAAGCCGGTGCAGATCGCGTAGTGCGCCGTCTTGTGCTCGCCCTCGGCGACCATGATCATGTACAGCATCATGGCGGTGAAGCCGAAGCCGTAGCCGAACTGCTCGATGGCGAGGAAGGCCGAGATCAGGTAGAAGTTGGTCGGCTGCGCCTGCGACAGGTAGACGAACACCAGGTCCGGCAAATGCACCGCGAACACCATCAGCCACAGGCAGCGTTTCAGGCCCAGGCGCGAGATCAGGTAGCCGCCGGCCAGGCCGCCGATGGTGAGGAAAATGATGCCGATGGTGCCGTAGGCGATGCCGTACTGGGCCGTGGAGAGGCCGAGGCCGCCTTTTTCGATCGGATCCTTCAGGAAGGGCGCGACCAGTTTCAGCAGCTGCGATTCGCCCAGGCGGAAGGTCAGAATAAAGCCGAGGATCAGCCAGATGTCGCGCTTGCGGAAGAAGGAAGCGAAGGTGCCGAAGAATTCGCGCAGCGGGTTCTCTCCGCGCGCCACGGCGTGGTCGTCCTGCGGACGCGGCAGCACCACCTGGTGCCAGGCAAAAGCCAGGGCGAACATGCCGGCCAGCACGAAGAACACGATCGACCAGGCCTGGTGCGCGTCGTTCAGGCTGACCGCCAGGTAGCCGGCCAGCACCACCAGCGGGCCTTGTCCGGCCAGGGTCGCGAGGCGATAGAAGGTGCTGCGCACGCCGACGAAAGCGGCCTGATCCTTCTGGCGCAGGCCCAGCATGTAAAAGCCGTCGGCCGAAATGTCGTGGGTGGCGGAACTGAAGGCCATCAGCCACATCACGGCCAGGCTGACGCTGAAGAACACCGGCAAATGCAGCACCGCGCCGACCGCCACCAGCGAGGCGGCGACCACCAGTTGCAGCGCCACGGTCCAGCCGCGCTTGGTACCGAACATGTCGACCACCGGCGACCACAGGGGCTTGATCACCCAGGGCAGGTAGAGCAGGCTGGTATAGAAGGCGATGTCGGTATTCGAGATCCCCAGGTCCTTGTACATGATGACCGACAGCTGCATCGCCACCACGTAGGGAATGGCCTGGGCAAAATAGAGCGACGGCACCCACAGCCACGGACTTTTCGCTTGCGAAGTTTGCATAACTCTTTCGTGATGGATAGACAGCCGCTGCTCGCCCGAGCCGGAACCGGCCCTGCCGGCCCGCTTACTGCTTACTGCTTACCCGGCCAGGGCCTGGCGCACGCTGCCGCGCGCCGCTTCCAGCAGGGCGCGTGCCTGCTCGACATCCGTTTGTTTGGACAAGGCCACGATCGCGGTCTTGACGTGGAAATCGCACTGTTCCAGCACGGCGCGCGCGGCCTCCTCGCTGGCGCCGGTGGCGAACGAGGTCAGGCGGATGGCACGGCGTACCAGCTTGGCGTTGGTAGCCTTCAAGTCTACCATCAGGTTCCCGTAAACCTTGTTCAAACGCACCATCAAGGCGCTGGAAAAACTGTTCAGGGCAATCTTCTGCGAGGTGCCGGCTTTCAGGCGGGTGCTGCCGGAGATGACTTCCGGGCCGGTGTCGAGGGTGACGCCGATCTCGGCCTCGTTGGCGATCGGCGCGTCGGTATTGTTGGCGAAGCCGATGGTCAGCGCACCCAGTTCGCGCGCGCGGCGCAGGGCGCCCAGCACGTAGGGGGTGCCGCCGGAGGCGGCGATCAGCAGGACGACGTCGTCGGCCGTGACGTTCACCGAGTCCAGGTCGGCCGCGCCCTGCACCGCGTCGTCCTCGGCGCCTTCGACCGCGACGAACATGGCGTCGGTGCCGCCGGCCAGCAGGGCGACCGCGCGGCCGTGCGGCCAGGAGAAGGTGGGATACAGTTCCACGCTGTCGAGCA
>DNCF01000244.1:0-156 GCA_003484545.1 Massilia sp.
ACGGAGAATGCGAAACGGGGGACGCTGCGACAGCGTCCCCCGTTCTCTTTCTGATCGCTGCGGTCTGCCGCAGCCGCCGAGCCTGTGCGCCTCAGGCGGCGGCGCGGGCGCGCGCCATCGTGATCGCCGTATCCTCGATCATGTCTTCCTGGCCGC
>DNCF01000244.1:468-5364 GCA_003484545.1 Massilia sp.
CGATCATGTCTTCCTGGCCGCCGACCATGCCCTGCCGGCCCAGTTCCAGCAGCAGCTCGCGCGCCGGCACGCCGTACTTCTTCTCGGCGCGCTTGGCGAACAGCAGGAAGCTCGAATACACGCCGGCGTAGCCGAGGGTGAGCGCGTCGCGGTCAATGCGGATCGGATGGTCCATCAATGGCACCACCAGGTCCTCGGCCACGTCCGATATCTTGTGCACGTCGACACCGGTCTCGATCCCCATCCGCTCGCAGACGGCGACGAACACCTCCATCGGCGTGTTGCCGGCGCCGGCGCCCAGGCCCGCCGCGGCTGCGTCGATCCGGGTGGCGCCGGCCTCGATCGCGGCGATCGAATTGGCCACGCCCATCGCCAGGTTGTGGTGGCCGTGGAAGCCCAGTTCGGTTTCGGGGCGCAGCGCGGCGCGCACCGCCTCCAGGCGCGCGCGCACGTCCTCGGGCAGCATGTAGCCGGCCGAGTCGGTGATGTAGATGCAGTTCGCGCCATAGCTCTCCATCAGGCGGGCCTGCTTGACCAGGCCCTCGGGCGAGTTCAGGTGCGCCATCATCAGGAAGCCGACCGTGTCCAGTCCCAGCTTGCGCGACAGGCCGATATGCTGCTCGGAGACGTCGGCCTCGGTGCAGTGGGTGGCGACGCGGATGGTGCCGACCCCGAGGTCCTGCGCCATGCGCAGGTGGTCGACGGTGCCGATGCCGGGAATCAGCAGGGCCGATACCCTGGCCTGCTTCATCAGCGGGATGACGGCGCCCAGGTACTCGGCGTCGGTATGCGCCGGAAAGCCGTAGTTGACCGAGGAGCCGCCCAGGCCGTCGCCGTGGGTGACCTCGATCAGGGGCACGCCGGCCGCATCGAGCCCGCAGGCGACGCTGCGCATCTGATCGAGCGTCATCAGGTGGCGTTTCGGGTGCATGCCGTCGCGCAGCGTCATGTCGTGGACGGTAATTTTCCTGCCCTTGAGTGTCATGGTAGTCCTTTCGGTTAGTCGGCCAGTGCCGTGTCGGCCGGCTCCTGGGCCAGCATGTGTTCGGCGAACAGTTCGGCGGTACGCGCCGCCGAGGCGGTCATGATGTCGAGGTTGCCGGCATAGGTCGGCAGGTAGTCGCCCAGGCCCGTTACCTCGAGGTAGACCGAGACCCGCTTGCCGTCGAAGACCGGGCCGTTGACCAGGCGGTAGCCGGGCACGTATTTCTGCACTTCGGCGATCATCGCGTGCACCGACGCGGTGATCGCGGCCTGGTCCGGCTCGTCTTCGGTCAGGCAGTGGACCGTGTCGCGCATGATCAGCGGCGGCTCGGCCGGGTTGATCACGATGATCGCCTTGCCTTGCCTGGCACCGCCGACCTGCTCGACGGCGCCCGCCGTGGTGCGGGTGAACTCGTCGATGTTCTTGCGGGTGCCGGGGCCGACCGAACGGCTCGAGACGGTGGCGACGATCTCGCCATAGGCCACCGCCTGCACCCGCGAGACGGCCGCCACCATCGGGATGGTGGCCTGGCCGCCGCAGGTGACCATGTTGACGTTCGGGGTCCGCTTGCCCAGCAGCGTGTCGAGGTTCACCGGCGGCACGCAAAAGGGGCCGATCGCGGCCGGCGTCAGGTCGATCATCAGCACGCCCAGCGCGGTCAGCTTGGCCGAGTGCTCGGCGTGGGCGTAGGCGCTGGTGGCGTCGAAGGCGATCCGGATCTCGTCGGCCTCGACATGGGGCAACAGGCCGTCGACGCCGTCGGAGCTGGTCTTCAGGCCCATCGCGGCGGCGCGCTGCAGGCCTTCCGAGGCGGCGTCGATGCCGACCATCCAGACCGGTTCGAGCACGCTGCTGCGCTGCAGCTTGTAGAGAAGATCGGTGCCGATGTTGCCCGGTCCGATCAGGGCGCATTTGATTTTCTTCATGGATGTCACCTAGTGGGTAAAGTTGATCGCGCAGCCGCCCAGGCCTTCGATGTGCATCGAGAAGGCATCGCCGGCCTCGACCGGCACCAGTGCCGCCAGCGAGCCCGAGAGGATCAGTTCGCCGGCGCGGAACGGGATGCCGAAGCGTCCCAGGGTATTGGCCAGCCAGGCGACCGCTTCGGCCGGGTGGCCCTGGACCGCCGAACCGAGCCCGCTGCACACCAGCTGGCCGTTGCGGCGCAGGTCCATGCGGACGGCGGCCAGGTCCAGCGAGCGCGGCGTCGTATGCAGGGAGCCGACCGTGAACACGCCGCAGGAGGCGTTGTCGGCCACCGTGTCCTGGATCCGGATTTCCCAGTTGTGGATGCGCGAGTCGACGATCTCGAAGCAGGGCGCCACCCAGTCGGTGGCGTCGAGCACGTCCTCGCGGGTCAGGTTGCTGCCGTGCAGGTCCTGCTTCAGGCAGAAGGCGATCTCGCCTTCGGCGCGCGGCTGGATCAGGCGTGCCTGCGCGAGGCTGACGGTAGCGCCGTCCGGGTAGGCCATGCTGTCGAGCAGGAAGCCGAAATCGGGCTGGTGCACGTCGAGCATTTCCTGTACCGGGCGCGAGGTGACGCCGATCTTCTTGCCGACCAGGGCTTCGCCGCCGGCCAGGCGCCGGCGCAGCACCGCCTGCGAGACGTGGTAGGCGTCGTCCAGTGTAAGGGCGGCGTGGCGCGCCGACACCGGCCGGATGGTCGCGCGGGTTTGCCAGGCGCGGAACAGCTCCTCGCCGAGCGCTTCGATGAGCTCATGGTTCATGGTGCGCCTATCCGTTCTTCAGGAAATCGATGCACATTCGGTTGAACATGGCCTGGTGCTCGACCTGGACCCAGTGGCCGCAGCGGTTGACGAGGATGGTGCGGATCTCGGGGCAATGCGCCATCAGCTTGTCGGCGCCGCCGACCGGGTTGAACTGGTCGTCCATGCCCCAGAAGGCCAGCACCGGGCAGCGCAGCTCGCCCAGGCGCGCGGTCATGTTCGGCACCTTCAGCACCGAACGCGCGGCCTCGGTCTGGGTCGCGGCGATGGGCGCGCGCTCGTTGAGGATGGCGTCGGTCAGCAGCGACGGATCGTAGAGCTGCATGCGCATCACGGCGCGCATGGCCTCGATGCCGCTCAGGCCCGAGCGGTAGACGGCGAACATGTTGGCGATGCCGGGCATGGCCAGGTAGGTGTCGAGGTCCTCGACGCCGCCGGGCGCCATCAGCACCAGGCGGCTGACGTCGTCGGGATGGGCCAGCGCATAGCCGAGCGCCACCGCGCCGCCCAGCGAGTTGCCGAGCAGGGTGATGTTGTTAAGCCCGAGGGCGTCGACCAGGCCTTTGACGCCGGCGACAAAGAAGTCGAGGTCGTACTGGGGCAGGTCCGGCTTGCTCGAGAGCCCGTAGCCCAGCAGGTCGGGAACGATGGCGCGAAAGCCCGATTCGGCGACCGCCGGAAAATTCCCCTTGAAATTGCTGTAGCCGCTGGCGCCGGCGCCGGCGCCGTGCAGGAAGATCACGGCCTCGCCGCTGCCGCTGTCGTGGTAGTGGATTTGTCGGCCCTCGCCGATGTCGGCGAATCGGCCGACGGGGATGGGGGAATGCTGGTCCATGTTGTCCTTTGGTGATGGTGGAGGAAGGGCGGCGCTGCCTGGCGCTATGGCCACAGCTTGGGCAGGCCCGGATCGCTGGCGCTGACCAGGGTCTTGAGCAGGTTGCGCAAGGCGGTGGCCTGCACCGGGCCCATGCCGGCGCCCAGGTCGGCCTCGACCGCCTTGGCCGCGGCCAGCACGTGCAGGATGGCGTCGTTGCCGGCCGGGGTCAGGCTGTAGCCGCCGGCCTGCACCTGCAACAGGCCGCGGGCGCAGGCCGCCTGCAGGGCATCAAGCGTCAGCTCGACCCCGGTGTAGGCCATGTGGGCGGCGATCTCGGACGCACCGAGCGGCTGGCGCACGCTCAGCAGCGAGAGCAGGAAGAACTCGGCGTCCGACAGCCGCATCTCGGCCAGCGCGGGCCGAAAGCGCGCCATGAACTGGTAGTGGGCGCGGCCCAGCAGGTAGCCCAGCATGTCTTCCGAATAGGGGCCGGTCTGGGCCGCATCGGGATCTGCGCCGGCGCCGGCGACCGGTCCGCACTTGTGGGCGGCTACCGCATACTGGCCGGTGACGTACAGCAGCGGCGGCGCCGCGCTGCGGTCGTAGTCGATCACTTCCCCGACGAAGATGATGTGGTCGCCACCCTCGTACTGGAAGGCCGAACGGCACTGGAAGCGGGCGCTGCAGCCGGGCAGCAGGGGCATGCCGCTGGGGCAGGGGTCGAGTGCGAGGCCGGCGAACTTGTCCTCGCCGGCGCGGGCGAAGCGGTTCGAGAGCGCCTCCTGGTCGCAGGCCAGCACGTGCACGTTCCAGTGCGACGCCCGTGCAAAGGCAGGCAGGCTGCGCGCGCTCCGGGCCAGGCTCCACAACACCATCGGCGGGTCGAGCGAGACCGAATTGAAGCTGTTGGCCGTCATCCCGATCGCCGCGCCGTCCTCGCCGCGGGTGGTAACGATGGTCACGCCGGTGGCGAAATGGCCGAGCGCCTTGCGGAAGTCGCGCGCATCGAAAACCCTGGGTTGGTCCACGCTGATCTCCTCGTTGTCCATAAGTCGGAACAGCTTGCGGCAGTTGCGCCCAGGCGGAATCGGCCACTTGGACTAGGCACCCCGGTAGTCCGGTCAGACGATGAGGGCGGGCCGGGGCGGTGCCACCATCGTCGCTACGCCCCCGCCAGTGCAGCGCGGCGACCAACACTATGGACAACGAGGAGTGCAGCATGACCAGAATGAACCAATCCTATATGACCCCCGATGCGGTCCGGCTGCTCGAGGCCGCGCGCGCGCTGGTGCCGAAGCTGGCCGCGCGCGCGTCCGACGCCGAGCGGGCCGGCATGGTCCCGCACGAGACCATCAGGGAAATGCAGG
>DNCF01000365.1 GCA_003484545.1 Massilia sp.
CGCACGCAGGGCGGCGCGTTCGGCCAGCAGGTGCGGCAGGCCGTGCGCGCCGGCGCTCGTTTCCAGCGTGGCGCGCAGGGCGGCTTCGAATGGGATGCCGGTTTGCCGCACGAGTTTGCGGCAGGCGGCGAGTTCGGTCTTGTTGGCGGCGCCTTCGAGGCGGACGAGGTCGGTCATGGCGTGAGCATAACCGCTTTCGGCGGCGTTGACATGGCGTGTAAAGCTTGCAACACTTGCCGAGTGTTATTTTTTCGATCATTCCCGTGATCGCTTCGTCGTCGTTCAACAGGAGAGCCAATGCGTTTGTTGCACAATGTCGTACGAGTATCCGCTCTGGCCGTCTGCATGGCCACCGCTTTTTCGCCCTCGCACGCTGCCGCGCCGGCGCCTGCAAAGCCCGTCCAGAAAGCCCAGAAACAGCATAAGCGCTACACCATCGAGCAATTCATGGCGACGACCTCGGTCAGCGGCGCCTCGTTCAGCCGCGACGAGAAGCAGATCCTCTTCAGCAGCAACGCCTCGGGCATCTTCAATGCCTACGTGCTGCCGGTGGGCGGCGGCACGCCGCGTGCGCTGACCAATTCGACCACCGACAGCACCTACGCGGTGGGCTTCTTCTACAACGACGACCGCATCCTGTTCACGCGCGACCAGGGGGGCAACGAGCAGAACCACCTGTTCGTGCGCGAGCTCGACGGCAGCGAGCGCGACCTGACGCCGGGCGCCAAGCTGAAGGCGGGCTTCGCCGGCTGGCAGCCGGACGGCAATGCCTTCTACGTGGTCACCAACGAGCGCGACCCGAAGTACTTCGACCTCTACAAGTACGACGCCAGGACCTATGCGCGCAGCATGGTCTACCAGAACGAGACCGGGCAGACCGTGTCGGCCATCAGCCGCGACGGCCGCTGGCTGGCGCTGGGCAAGCCGAACACCACGGCCGACAGCGACATCTACCTGTACAACGTCGAGACGCGCGAGATCAAGCACATCTCGCCGCACCAGGGTACGGCCAGCTACAGCGCCCAGGACTTCGATCCGGAGTCGAAGCGCCTGCTGTTCACCACCAACGACGGCGGCGAATTCACGCGCGTGCGCGCCTACGACCTGGCGACCGGCGCCGTGACCGAGGTCGAGAAGGCCGACTGGGACATCCTCGGCACCGGCTACTCCCGCAACGGCCGCCACCGCATCAGCTACGTCAACGAGGACGGCAGCATCCGCCTGCGCGTGCTCGATGCGGCCGGCGGGAAGCCGGTGGCGCTGCCGAAGACCAGCGGCGGCGAGATCCGCGGCGCGGTCTTTTCGCCGAGCGCCAACCTGATGGCCTTCTACGTCAACGGCGACCGCTCGCCGAACAACCTCTACGTGCACGACTTCCGCACGAAGAAGACGACCCAGCTGACGCGCAGCCTGAGCCCCGAGATCGACCCGAACGACCTGGTCGAGGCCGAGGTGGTGCGCTTCAAGTCCTTCGACGGCATGGTGATTCCGTCGATCTTCTACAAGCCGAAGGGCGCCTCGAACCTGAACAAGGTGCCGGCCGTGGTCTACGTGCACGGCGGGCCGGGCGGCCAGACCATGCGCGGCTACAGCGCCCAGATCCAGTACCTGGTCAACCATGGCTATGCGGTCCTGGGTATCAACAACCGCGGCAGCTCGGGCTACGGCAAGACCTTCTTCACCGCCGACGACCGCAAGCACGGCATGGAGCCGCTGTGGGACTGTGTCGAGGCCAAGACCTGGCTGGCCAGCCTGGGCTGGGTCGACCCGGAACGCATCGGCATCATGGGCGGCAGCTACGGCGGCTACATGACGCTGGCGGCCATGGCCTTCCGTCCCGAAGCCTTCAAGGTCGGGATCGACATCTTCGGCGTCAGCAACTGGATCCGCACCCTGGAAAGCATCCCGCCGTACTGGGAAGCCCAGCGCAAGGCCCTGTACGACGAGATCGGCGATCCGGTCAAGGACAAGGCATTCCTGACCGCGACCTCGCCGCTGTTCCACGCCGCGAACATCCGCAAGCCCCTGATGGTGATCCAGGGCGCCAACGACCCGCGCGTGATCAAGCCGGAAAGCGACGAGATCGTCGAGGCGGTCAAGAAGAACAACGTCGAGGTCGAGTACGTCGTCTTCCCGGACGAGGGACATGGCTTCTCGAAGAAGAAGAACCAGGCGGTGGCGAGCGCGAAGATTCGGGAGTTTTTGGACAAGCACCTGAAGCAGTGATTGCCGACGCGTCGCGGCTGAATTGACGTTGTACCGCGTGGGCTCGAGAGCCCACCCTACCGTAGGGTGGGCACTTGTGCCCACGCGGTCTCACCGTCCGAGCATCCGCGAAACCCAACAACAAAAAAGCGCCCCATGCGAGGCGCTTTTTCCTTATCCGCTCCGGTACGCGATCAACGGCGATACGGGTTGTCCGGCCGGCTGTCGTAGCGGTTGCGGACGCCATCGCCATCGCGGTCGCGGTCGTAACGGTTCGGGACGCCGTCGTTGTCGCGGTCGCGGTCGTAACGG
>DNCF01000094.1:0-455 GCA_003484545.1 Massilia sp.
TGCCAGGTCTTGTCGAGCTACCTGTACGACGCCCAGAAGGCGCTGGCGGGCGGCCTGGTCCAGGCCGGCGTCTGGCGCGACATCGACGGCTGGGCGCGCGCGGCCGTCGGGCGCGTGCTGAGCGAGCGCGAAAAACACTACCTGGCCGGCGGCATCTGCACCGGCCTGCTCACCACCGGCTGCAACATCCCGATCTTCGTCGCCGCGCACAAGGAAATGCACATCAAGCCGATCGCGCCGCCGACGCCGATGTTCCAGTGGCTGAACCTGTACGACCCGGACGACGTGCTCGGCTGGCCGCTGCAGCCGCTGTCCGAAGGCTACCGCCTGCTGGTGCAGGACCGCGCGATCAATGCCGGCCAGGGTGCGGTGGCCTGGGTGCTGAAGAGCTGGAACCCGCTGTCGCACAGCGCCTACTGGCAGGACGAGGCGGTGCTGGCGCCGCTGGCGGGGAT
>DNCF01000094.1:734-5870 GCA_003484545.1 Massilia sp.
ACGGGGTGCCCACCCTACGAAGCGGGCCGCTCAGGCCCGCTGCAGCGTGAACAGCGGCCGCATGTCGCCCGCCAGGGTGCCGCGCGCATTGCGGATTTCCGGCCGGCGGAAGCGCTCCAGCACGGTGCGTTTGGCGTCGTCGAGCAGGCCGAGCTGGTCGAGCACGTTGTAGGTCACGGTGTGCATGCCGCGGCTGTTGCCGTCGGCGATCTTGATCGCGATGCCGATCCCGGCCGAACGGATGCCGAAGGCCTGCACCGCGTCGGCGCCCACCTTGGCCACCCAGTCGCCGCCGCCGGCCGTCATCCAGACCAGGTCGGTGCGCTCGGTGCCGGACACCATGTCGGGGCGGTGGGTCATGGCGTCGAACAGCGGGCCCAGGGCCTGGCCCAGGCGCGGGTCCTCCGGTCCCTGCGCCAGGCGGGCATACAGATGCGCCAGTTTCGCCAGCGGCAGCGCGTAGTTCGGCGCCGAGCAGCCGTCGATCCCCATCGGTATGCTCGACTCCGGCAGGTCGACGGCGTCGGCCAGGGCGGCGCGGATCGCCCGCTGCAGCGGATGGTCCGGGGCGACGTAGTTGGCGGTCGGGGCTCCGTGCAGGCGGCACCAGCCCAGAAAGCCGCTGTGCTTGCCGGAACAGTTGTGGTGGGCGGCGGTCCACTGGCGGTCGATCGGCGCCGGCAGGTTCACGAAATCGTAGTACAGGGGCACGGCGCAGCCGCATTCGAGGTGTTCCACCTTCATGCCGATCTTGTCGAGGATGGCATGCACGCCGGCCAGGTGCTTTTCCTCGCCCGAATGGCTGGCGCACAGCAGCGCCAGTTCGTCCTCGGCCAGGCCGAACTTCGCCGGGCCATCGGAGAGCAGGAAGGGCAGGGCCTGGAAGGGTTTCAGGGCCGAACGGGTGAAGGCCTGGTACTGCGGATCGCCGGCCCAGGCCAGCAGGCGGCCGTCCCTGTCGACGACGGCGACCGAACCGGCGTGCACGTTTTCGACGGTGTAGCCGGTGGAAGGATAGCCACGCGTGGTGGCCACCAGAGGAACTGAGGGAACAGCTTGCATGCTCGGGTCTCGCGGAAGTGGTTGACCCGTCCACTCTAATCCAGCCTGCGCCAACGCAGCGCGACGCTGCCATGGCGAAGGGGCATCGTCTTTTTCTTACATCGGTGGACCGAAACGCCCGGCCTGATAGTCGCGGATCGCCTGTTCGATCTCGGCACGCGTATTCATCACGAAGGGGCCGTGCGAGACCACCGGCGCGCCGATCGGCTCGGCATGGCCGAACAGCACGAAGGCGTCCTCCGGCGCGAACAGCTCGACTTCGTCGCCCTCGCTGCTCAGCTCGACCAGGTGGCAGGCGCCGACCCGGTCCTCGGCGACGCCAACTTGCACGGCGCCGCGCACGATGTAGAGGAAGACGTTGCGGTTCGCCAGCTTGCGCATCCGCACGCGCCCGCCGGCCTGCAGGGCGATGGTGCTCATGAAGACGCCGGTCAGGGACTTCACCGGGCCGGCCTGGCCTTCCCACTCGCCGGCGACCAGGTGCATGGTGACCCTGCCGCCGTCCAGCGCCAGGGCCGGGATGTCGTCCTTCTGCAGGCCGGTATAGGCCGGCCGGGTCATCTTCAGGTGGGGCGGCAGGTTGACCCACAACTGCAGGATTTCCAGCGGGCCGCCGTGTTCCAGGAACTCGCGCGGCGAGATCTCCGCGTGGACCAGGCCGCTGCCGGCCGTCATCCATTGCACGCCGCCGGCATGGATCACGCTCTTGTAGCCGGCGCTGTCCTTGTGCATCAGCATGCCCTCGAGGATGAAGGTGACGGTCTCGAAGCCGCGGTGCGGGTGCGGCCCGAAGGGCAGGCCGCGGTTGTGCGGCGGATAGGTCTGCGGGCCGTGGTGGTTCAGGAAAAGGAAGGGATCGACCTGGTCGAGATGGGGGCTGGGCACCGGACGCTGGGTGACCAGGTCGCCGATATCGTCGCGCAGGGCCGGGTGGACCCGGCGTACGTTCTTGTCGCTCATGGCTGCTCTCGGGTTGTTCTTCGATGCCTGCCACGATACCGTATTGGCGGCCAGCCTGCCGCGAGGTGCTGTGCTAGACTCCTTGCGCAATTGCAACGGAGACACGGCAGAATATGAAAAAAACCCTACTCGCCAGCCTGCTGCTGGCCTGCGCGGCGCAAGCCTGGGCCGACACGCCGAACCATGCCCAGGCAGTCCCGGGCGAGGCCGCCGTCAAGGCCGCCAAGTACGCGGTCACGACCTACCGCACGGCGGTGGTCGACACCCTCGCCAAGCTGGTCAGCTACAACACGGTGGCCGATCCGAACGTCCCGTCGGACCGCGATCCCCAGCACATCGCCTTCAAGAATGCCCTGAAGAGCGAGGCGGCGCGTCTCGGTTTCGATTTCGCCGACCACGGCTGGGTGGTCGTGATCGGGATGGGGAGCAGCGAGGAGCGCGTCGGCATCGTGACCCATGGCGACGTGCAGCCGGTCGATCCCTCGAAATGGAAGAAGTCGCCCTTCGAGCTGGACCAGACCAGCGAGCCCGGTAAACTGCTGGCGCGCGGCGCCGAGGACGACAAGGGCCCGATCGCGACCGCGCTGTACGCGATGAAGTCGCTGAAGGACCAGCAGCTGCCGCTGTCCAAGCGGATCGAGCTCTACGTGTACATGGGCGAGGAGTCGAACTGGGAGCCGCTGGTCGAGTTCCTGAAGACCCACGAGCCGCCGCAGATGAACATCACCCTGGACGCCGAGTATCCGGCGGTGGTGGCCGAGAAGGCCTCCGGCACGATCGCGGTGACCCTGCCGAAGGCCGGCGCGGCCGTGCCGGGCGCGGGCGAACCGCACATTTCCGCCTTTGCCGGCGGCTTCTTCAACAGCCAGATTCCCGAGGACGCCAGCGCCGTCGTCGCCAACGCCACGCCCGCGCTCGAAGCGCAGGTCAAGGCGCGCGGCGCCAGGCAGGACGGCATGCGCTACGAGTTCGAATGGAAGGGCAGCGAGCTGCACGTGCGCGCGCGCGGCGTGTCGGCGCACTCGTCCAAGCCGGAAGACGGCGTCAACGCGGTCGCCATGCTGGCCGACGCGCTGGCGGTGCGGCCCTGGCCGAACACGACGGCCGGCGCCGTGGTCAACTACCTGAACGAGATGGTGGGGACCGGCCTGTACGGCGAGAAGTTCGGCGCGATCGCCTACCGCGACAGCTTCATGGGCCCGATGACGGTGGCCCCGACCGTGATCCGCCAGCGCGCGGACGGCATCGAGGTCTCGCTCAACCTGCGCCGCCCGCAGGGCAAGAGCATCGAACAGCTGACCAACGAGGTGAACGCCGCGCTGGCCCAGTGGCAGGGCCGCAACCTGCCGCTGTCGAACATCGTCGTACGCACCGGCGAGCCCTGGGTACGCAAGGACGCGCCCCAGCTGCCGGTCCTGATGAACGTGTTCTCCTACTTCACGGGCATCAAGGACCCGAAGCCGATCGCCATCGGCGGCGGCACCAACTCGCGCCTGTTCCCGAACGCAGTCAGCTTCGGGCCGGCCATGCCGGGCAAGGTGTACACGGGCCACTCGGAGCATGAGTTCATCACGCTCAAGCAGCTGCACCTGAACCTGCAGATGTACACGGCGGTGCTGGCGGAGCTGGCGAAGTAGGACCGGTTTGCCTGTTGTAGGGTGGGCACGCGTGCCCACGCGGTCTCATCGCCTGCAGGTACGCGACGCTTCATCGATTAACGTAGAACGTTCATGCGCTACGTGCTTCGGTGGGCGTCGCATCGGATCGCATCGTGCGCCCGCGTGGGCACAAGTGCCCACCCTACAAGGTCAAGCCCACAACACAGGTCGCCGCTCTACGAAAACTCACTGCTGAGCTTGTAAGAGTTCGCCCTATCGAACACCGTAAATACATCTATTCATTCTGTAGGTTTAAGCTTACATTCTCTCGGCAACTTCCTTGCCAACCCATCTGTTCTCCCTGCTCTCCATAGGAGACGCCGCCACACGGTGCTTGTTGCCTGTAGACCGCTTCCGATGAGTCATTAACCATCGGAAAATAGCCCTGTTCTTCGCGGAAAATGTGGCGAAAACGCCATGTTAGGATCCTCTCCTAGCCGCGTTCGCGAAGCGTGTTTTGCCCGCGATCGTTTCTGTACTGCCCGACATTCAACGATGCCATGCATAGCAAAGAACTGATCAAGCCGGACGGACGACATCTCACTCTCTACAGCAACCAGCCGATACCGGACGGGCTCATCGCGCCCAGTCCCTTCCCCGACCCGATGAACGCGAACCCGCACCTGCGCTGGCATCCGCTGCGCGGCGAGTGGGTCACCTATGCCGGGTTCCGCCAGAACCGCACCTTCCAGCCGCCGCCGCAGTACAACCCGCTGGCGGTCACGACCGACCCGGCGAATCCGACCGAGCTGCCGCAGGGCGATTACGAGGTCGCGGTGTTCGACAACCGCTTCCCTTCGCTGGCGCTGGAGTCGCACGACCCGCCGGCCCTGAGCACGGTGCCGACCGCGCCGGCCAACGGCCACTGCGAGGTGGTGGTATTCACCCAGGACCCGAACGCGGCGCTGGTGCACCTGCCGCTGTCGCGCATCGAGCTGCTGTTCAAGGTCTGGGCCGACCGCACCACGCGCATCGGCGGCACCCACCACATCCAGTACGTGCTGCCTTTCGAGAACCGCGGCAGCGAGGTCGGCGTGACGCTGCACCATCCGCACGGCCAGATCTACGCCTATCCCTTCGTGCCCCAGGTGCCCGAGCGCATGCTGGCCCAGGAGCGCGAGTATTACCTGCAGCACGGGACCAGCCTGCTGTGCGACATGGCGAGCAAGGAAGCCGAAGATGGCCGCCGCGTGCTGTACCAGGACGAACATGCGATCGCCTTCGTGCCGGCCTGCGCCCGCTATCCCTACGAGGTATGGGTGATGCCGACCGCGCCGTGCAAGGATTTCGCCTCGCTGAGCGACGAGCAGCGCCCGGCGCTGGCGCGCGCCCTGAAGACCGTGCTGCTCAAGTACGAGAAGATGTGGGACCGGCCTTTCCCTTACCTGATGGCCTGGTACCAGGCGCCGACCGACGGCGCCGGGCATCCCGAAACCCAGCTGCACGCCCAGTTCTA
>DNCF01000071.1:0-137 GCA_003484545.1 Massilia sp.
TTCCACCGCTGGCTGGCTGCCGAGCCCGGAACGGCGGTCCGGGCGGCGCAGCCCCTTGTTCTTCTCAGCCCGCGCGCCACGCAGTCGCTGGCCGGCTGGGCCCAGGCCAATCCCGCGCAGGCGCTGACCCTGCTGGT
>DNCF01000071.1:164-5466 GCA_003484545.1 Massilia sp.
GGACGCGGCGCTGGCCGCGGGCGCCCTGCCCCTGTCGATCGGCCCGCGGGTGCTGCGCACCGAGACCGCCGCGCTGGCGGCGATGGCGATGCTGGCCGGGATCTGGGGCGGGATGTAAGCATTGCGTTGAGCGGCATTGAAGGAATTGAAAAGCCCCGCGGCAGGGATCCCGGCGCGGGGCTTTTTGCCATGCTTCGTGGGCTTAGAACGTGTAGTTCACACCCAGGCTGTAGAAGCGGCCGATGGCGCCGGCCTGGTGCAGCGACGCGTTGTACGAGGTCTGGGCATTGGCGTTGCCGTAGGTGGCGACGTCATACGGCGGCTCCTTGTCGAACAGGTTCAGGATCGCCGCACGCAGGGTCAGGTTCTCGTTGATCTTGTACTGCAGGTTCAGGTTGGTCGTCGTAAACGAGGACACGTTGCAGTAGTAATCCGGCTGCACCAGGCGACGGAAGTAGGTGCGGCCGCCGACGTCCAGCGCGGTCGAGGCGCAATCGGTCGCGCCCAGGGCCGGGTCGATGGTCGAGAAGCCGCTGGTGTAGTTCACCGTTGCCATCACGTCCAGCGGACCGCGGGTGTAGCCGAGGGTGAACTGGGCGCGGTTCTTCGGGTTGCCGGTGGCGCCGCCAACCGACGACGGACCCTGGGTGCCGGCCAGCTGGTAGGAGACGCCCGCCACCTCGGTTTCATAGCCGAAGGTGTGCGCCGCGCTCAGGTTGGCCGACACCGAGCCCATGTCGCTCGGCAGGCGCCAGCGGTAACGCACGTCGGCTTCGATACCGTGGGTCTTGGTGCTGCCCGCGTTGATGTAGGGCGACTCGGCGTACAGGATCGGGCCGACCGCCGGCACGCCCAGCACGGTCTCGTCGCCGTTGCCGGTCGCGATCTGCACCGGCACCGGCGCACCGCGCACCCAGGTCGGCACGAAGCTCGGGTCGTTGCCGGCGCGCGTCACGATCAGGTTGCTGATCTTGATGTTGTAATAGTCCAGCGACATGTTCAGGCCGCGCACCGGCTCGAGAATCACGCCGAGCGTATAGGACTTCGATTTCTCCGGCGACAGGTCCTGGCTGGTGGTCTGGACGTAGGGCGGATTCATGCCGCAGGACGAAGGCACGGTGCCGGCCGTGGTCCCGGCGCCGTCGAAGCAGCGGATCGGGTCGTCGATCGCGTTGAAGGTGAAGAAGGAACCGGCATTGCCGACCTCGGCCGGGTTCGGCGCGCGGAAGCCGCGTGCGAAGGTGCCGCGCACGCCGATCTGCTCGGTCGGTTTCCACATGAAATTGGCCGATGGCGTGAACGAATTGCCGTAGGTGTCGTAGTGGTCGTAGCGGCCGGCCACGCCGAGTTCGAGACCCTTGATCGGGTTCGCGCGCAGTTCGGCAAAGACGGCCGAGTTGGTCTCGTCGCCGATGATGAAGGGCGAGGTGCTGGCGACCGTGCCGTTCAGGGTCAGGCTCGACGGCGGCGAGTTCTGCTCGCGCTCGTGCCAGTGCACGCCGGCCGCGACGGACAGCGGGCCTGCGCCCAGCTGCATCAGTTCGCGCGAACCGACCAGGTCGACATAGTTCAGCGTCGACTTCATCTTGTTGCTGAAGTACGGCGCGACCTGCGCGACCAGCTCCGGCGAGTTGCCGCCGACGACGTTCCAGGTGCCGGCGTTGATCGCGTTGTACAGCGCCACGCGGTTGATGTAGCCGCTGTATTCGATGTCCGTCTCGACGCGGGTGACGCCGGCGGAGGCGGTCACGTCCCAGCCGTAGGCGCTGCCGCGCAGGTCCACCGCGAAGCGGGTGGCGGTGGTCTCGTTGTCCGAAGTGCGCTCGGTGTTGGCGCCCGGAATGTAGCCGTAGAGGGAGGCGTTGCCGCCCAGGTTGTTCGTGACGCCGGCGCCGACCCGGGCGCCCGGTGCGAAGCGGGTACTCTCGATGGCGTTCACGCCGCCGGTCAGGACGCCGTTGATCAGGGTGGTGTTGCCGGCAAACGAGTCCGGCGAATAGGTGTAGGGGACGCCGCGGTTGTTATAGCTCTCGCGCTTGAACATCGAGCCTTTGAAGCCCACTTCCCAGTCCTGGTTCAGCTTCTTGGTCGCGCCGACCAGGACGTTGACGTTCTTGGTGGGCGGCTGGATGAAGGTGACGGTATCGCGTATGGTGCAACCGCCGGCGCGGTACAGGGTGTAGTTGCAGCTCGGATCGAGAAACTGGAAGTTCGCCGGATTGTTCGCGCCGCCGGCGCCCTGGGTGTTGAACAGGAAGGGAACGTTGGCTGCCGTTAGGAAGTTGTTTAGGCTGGTAGGCAGGCCCAGGGTCAGGTTGTTGCCGCCGCGCGAAGTCCAGTCGCGGTTGGCCCAGCCAAACTGGTCGCGATCGGCCACCATGATCGGATCCTGCTTGCGCCACTCGGCGGTGATGAACGCATTGTAGCCGTCGGCTTCGAGGTCGCCGATGCCGGTGCTGAACGAGCCGCGCACGGTCCTGCCGCCGCCGTGCTCGGTGTCGCCATAGTCCGCGCTCAGGCGCGTGCCGTTCAGGTTTTTCTTGAGTTTGATGTTGATCACGCCCGCGATCGCGTCCGAACCGTAGGTGGCCGAAGCGCCGCCCTTCAGGACTTCGATGCTTTCGATGGCGTCGAACGGAATCGAGGAAACGTCGACGAAGGAGCGCTGCGAGTCGTCCGACAGCGGATACGAAGCCATGCGGTGGCCATCGATCAGCACCAGGGTGGCGCCGACCGTCAGGCCGCGCAGCGAGATGCCGGAGGCGCCGTTGGCGAATGCGCCGGAGAAGCCGGTGCCCAGGGTGCCGGCGCCATTCGCGGCCAGGTCGGTCAGCAGTTCCGCGACCGAGGTCTTGCCGCTCTTCTGGATGTCCGCCGCGGTCAGCACCTGCACCGGGGTCGGCGTCTCGGTGTCGGCGCGGCTGATCAGCGAACCGGTCACGACCACGCGCTGCATGGCCTGGCCCTGGGCAGGCTCCTGCTGCGCCAGCGCCGGGTTCATGCCGACCAGGGCGCCCGAGGCGACCAGGCAAGAAATTGCGTACGGCATCGACTTCAACTTAAACGTCATGAATGCTTCTCCTTCTGGGCTTTTCTCAAGATTGTTTTTTATGGACATGCGCACGGACGTGCGGCATGTGTTTATCTCTTTCGAACCAACGCGTTTGAAACGCGTCCCAGTCCTGCACGAAAACCGTGTGGACGTCTTTCAGGATGCTTCGGTATTACGTTTAAAGATTAATGCGACTGCGATAGACCGCTTTTCTTGGCTTCTGTTTTTATATGCGCGCCGGGTTAGGACGAGCACTCTCCATTCACGTTTAACAGGAATTAAACGTTATCTGAGTGAATACATAAAACCATACGAAAAGTCCGGGTGTCAATAAAACGCGACGGACCAAATGTCGAGAAAACAACACCTCGGAAATGTCTCGATAAATAGTGCAATGCGCCAAAAACGTGCACTTTTCGCGGCCTTCATTATTTAAGTTTTGAAACTGTATGCTTCACGTATGTATCGCGCGCGAACACCGTGCTTCTCTCCGCTGTGCACTGCCGCATCGGCCAAGCCCGGACAGCCGCGCGGCGATGCAACCGGCGCGGGAAGAGCGAAAGGATGACGGAAAACCACACTGGCGCCGCCGCCACGCTGCCTGCGCGTCACGGCGCCTTGCTTCCGGCTGATCGGCAGGGCCGGCCTGAAGTAAAATAGCCGATTGATTTGACCGCCCCCGCTGGCGCCCTACGCGAAACCTATGCTCCGAATTAACGAACTCAAGCTCCCCCTCGACCATCCCGACCATGCCCTGCGCGACGCCATCGTCGCCCGCCTGGGCATCGACGTTGCCGACCTGGTCGACTTCACCGTCTTCAAGCGCAGCTACGACGCGCGCAAGAAGGCGGCGATCGTGCTCATCTACGCAATCGACGTCGAAGTGATGAACGAGGCGGCGGTGCTGGCGCGCCTGAAGAACGACCAGTACATCGTTCCCTCGCCCGACACCGGCTACAAATTCGTGAACGCGCCGCGCCCGCCTGCGGGCACGCCGCGCCCGATCGTGGTCGGCACCGGTCCCTGCGGCCTGTTCGTGGCCCTGATCCTGGCCCAGATGGGCCTGAACCCGCTGGTCCTGGAGCGCGGCAAGATCGTGCGCGAGCGGACCGTCGACACCTTCGGCTTCTGGCGCAAGCGCAAGCTCAACACCGAGTCGAACGTGCAGTTCGGCGAAGGCGGCGCCGGCACCTTCTCGGACGGCAAGCTGTACAGCCAGATCAAGGACCCGAAGCACTACGGCCGCAAGGTCCTGACCGAGTTCGTCAAGTCGGGCGCGCCGGAAGAGATCATGTACGTCAGCAAGCCGCACATCGGCACCTTCCGCCTGGTCAAGATGGTCGAGCAGATGCGCGCCGAGATCCTGTCGCTGGGCGGCGAAATCCGCTTCCAGACCAAGGTCGAGGACGTGCTGATCGACGAGACGAACGGCGTGCGCCAGGTGCGCGGCGTGGTGCTCGCCTCGGGCGAGGAAATCGCGACCAATCACCTGGTGATGGCGGTCGGCCACAGCGCGCGCGACACCTTCCAGATGCTCTACGACCGCGGCGTCTACGTCGAGGCGAAACCGTTCTCGATCGGTTTCCGCGTCGAGCACCCGCAGTCGCTGATCGACGTCTGCCGCTTCGGCCCGAACGCGGGCAACAAGATCCTCGGCGCCGCCGATTACAAGATCGTGCACCATGCCTCGAACGGGCGCTCGGTCTACAGCTTCTGCATGTGCCCGGGCGGCACCGTGGTCGCCGCCTCCTCGGAAGAAGGCCGCGTCGTCACCAACGGCATGAGCCAGTACTCGCGCGCCGAGCGCAACGCCAACAGCGCCATCGTGGTCGGCATCACGCCGGACGACTATCCCGGCCACCCGCTGGCCGGCATCGCCTTCCAGCGCGAACTCGAGTCGCGCGCCTTCGTCCTGGGCGGCAGCAACTACGACGCGCCGGGCCAGCTGATGGGCGACTTCGTCAAGGGCGTCCCGTCGAAGGAATTCGGCTCGGTGATCCCGTCCTTCAAGCCGGCCGTGCACCTGACCGACCTGGCGCCGTCGCTGCCGGAATACGCGATCACGGCGCTGCGCGAAGCCTTCGTCGCCTTCGACAAGCAGATCAAGGGCTACTACAAGCACGACGCGGTGCTGACCGGCGTCGAGACCCGCACCTCCTCGCCGATCCGCATCAAGCGCCGCGACGACGACCTGCAAAGCCTGAACACGCGCGGCCTGTTCCCGGCCGGCGAAGGCGCGGGCTACGCCGG
>DNCF01000479.1 GCA_003484545.1 Massilia sp.
TTCTTGATGCGGTCGGCGCGCCCGACGGTGCCGATCCAGACCGGCCACGGCGCCAGCGCCGGCGCGGCAGCGATGGGCGCCGGCGCATAGCGCGCCGTGTCCACGCCGTTGGCGACCATCGCGATCTTCGACTCGGGGATGCCGATCGTGTGGCGCAGCCAGCCGACCAGGTCGTGTGAAACCGGCACGTAGGCGTCGATCGCCGGCGCCAGCAGGCGCCGCAGCAGGTTGTAGCGGCGGTGCCTGCCGTCGATCTCGACGCTGTCGCGGCCATGCTCGGCATGGACGCGCACCGGCACGCCCGCCAGCACGGCGGTGGCGTTGTATTCGATGGCGCCGACGTTATAGGTGTGCAGGATCGCCGGGCGCAGGCGCCGCAGCAGGCACCACAATGCCAGGTGGGTGGCCGGACTCTTCCCCGGCGGCTTGTGCAGGTCGTAGAAGGCGACGTCCGCGCGCTCGATGCGCTGCGCCTCGCCCCGGGTGGGGGTGAGGCAGATGACGGCGTGGCGATAGCGTTGCGCGGGGATGCGGTTGATGCATTCGGCCAGCAGGGTCTGCAGGCCGCCGCAGCCGAAGCTGTAGACGAGGTGGGCGACCAGCGGGACCTCGTCCGGCGTGGGCATGGCGGCCGTGCGCCCCGGGGCCGGCATCAATGGCGCAGCACGGGAGCGTGCGCCGCGACGCCCTGGGCCGCCTGCTGGAATAGCCGGATCTGGCCCTGGATCGTCTCGTCCCAGCCGAAATTCTCGGCATAGGCGCGGGTCGCCGCATGATCCGGATAATGGGCGCACAGCCGCCGCACGCCCTCGACGATGTTGGCGGGCGTCGCGCTCGGCATCAGCACCCCGGCCGCCGGACTGCCCACGACCTCGGCCGTCCCGCCGACGTCGCTGGCGACCACCGGCGTGCCGCAGGCCATCGCTTCCAGCAGGACGTTGGCCCAGCCCTCGCGGCAGGAGGCCAGCACCAGCGCATCGGCCAGCGCCTAGTAGTCGCGCAGCCGGTCCTGGGGCAAGGCGCCGAGGAAGGCGACCCGGTCGGCCACGCCGCCGGCCGCCGCCAGCGCCTCGAGCTTCCTGCGATCGGGTCCGCTGCCGGCGATCATCAGCTTGACGCCGGGCAATTCGGCCAGGGCGGCAATGATGTGGTGGTGGCCCTTCAGCTGCTCCAGGTGTCCCACCGACAGCAGGGTGAAGCCCTCCATGCCGAGTTGCCGGCGCATGGCTGCGCGCTCGACCGGCCGGAACAGCGCGAGGTCGACGCCGTTGCGCAGCGGGGTGATCTGCTCGCCGTTCATCCCGAACGCGACCATCCGCGTCTTCAGCGCCTGGCACACGGTGATCATCGAGGCCGCGTGCTGGGCGGCCCAGAGCATCATCGGGCGGGCGACTGGGTCCTGCAGGATCAGGTTGATGTCCGAGCCGAGGGCCGAGATCACGACCGGCTTGTGAAAGTACTTGCCGAGCAGGACGGCGGCAACGCCGTCGGGATAGAAATAGTGGGCATCGATCAGGTCGAAGTCGTAGCCTTCGTCCAGCAGGCGGCCGATGATGGGCTTGGCGAAATACGCCATGCTGAAGGGCGCGACATACATGTTCATCCTTGGAATCGCCATGTAGCGCGGATGAAACACGTCGACGCCGACCCGGGTCTCGACGCGCGGCGCCCGGGCGAAGATGCCGTAGGCCCCGAACACCTCGTGAGGAAATGGAAACCAGGGAATCGGGGCGACCACCTTGGCTTCGACCTCGCCGGTGGCGAGCTGATGCCGCAGCGTCGTTTCGGTGAAAATGCCGTGGTGAGGCTTGGCGGCATTCGGAAACAGCGTACTGAAGGTGAGCACTCTCGTAGGCATGGTCCTGGCGGCAGCAAGCGCAAGTGGTCTGTTGTCGCGTATGCTCTCATCGCTTCCGCTTTATCGCAAGCGAGAAGACGATTAAAAAAAGACACTTTCCACAAAGTTCAGTTGCCGGTGTTGGAAAAGAAACAGCCCCGGCATGCCGGGGCTGTTTCCAACAAATCTGTCGACGCCGAATCGATTACTTCGAAGCGTCCTGGATCTTTTCGCCGGCGCGCTCGACGGCACGACCGGTGGCGGCGGTGGCATTGGCCGCGCCTTCCTTGACGTCCTGGGCGGCTTCGCGCGATTCCTGGCGCACTTCGGCGCCCGCTTCACGCATCTTCTCGCCGGCACGGTCGGTGGCCTGGTCGATGTTTTCGCCGGCACGGTCGGCGGCGTTCTCGATTTTCTCGCCGGCACGGTCGGTGGCGGCGTCGACACGCTCGGCGGCTTCACGGGATTCGGCGGCGGCCTTGGCGCCGGCGTTGTCGATGGCGGCGCCGGCTTCCTGGGCCGGGCCCATGTTCGGATTGTCGTCGGCTTTCTTGCAGCCGGTGGCGACCATGGCAACAGCCAGCATCAGGGCGGGAATGGTGATCTTTTTCATGGTGGGCTCCTTTGTTCAAAAGTTGTAATTTAGATTACATCTTTCCGCAGAAGCACGTCACACAATTGGTGTAACGGGTGTTGCGAAATGTAAGCGGGCGCCGTGATAGGATTTGTCCATGGACCGCCGCACCGATTACAAGACCGCCTTGCTCATCCACACCATCGTCAACGCGCCGCTGGCGCTTGGGCAACCCTCCCCTGCGCGCGAACTGGCGCGCCTCGGCGTGCCCTTCGACGTGGCGCGCCGCGTGCTCACCAAGCCGGCCGAGCGGCGTCACCAGTTTCCCTCGCGCGAGTTGCCGACGGACCTGCGCTAAACCGTCAGGCCTTTCCCAACGGGAAACGCACCAGCGCCGCCAGCCCGCCCAGCCGTTCCGACTTGTCGAGCTTGAGCGTCGCCCCATGGCGCTCGGCGATGGCCTTGATGATCGCCAGGCCCAGGCCGCTGCCGGCGGCGTCGCTGCCCGCGACGCGGTAGAAGCGGTCGAACACGCGCTCGCGTTCGTCGGGCGGGATGCCCGGGCCGCTGTCCTCGACCGTGATCTCGGCCGCATCCTTTTGCAGGCGCACCGCGATGTCGACCGTGCCGCCGCCCGGCGTGTACTTCACCGCGTTCTCGACCAGGTTGCGCAGCAGGATGTGCAGGGCATCGGGCTGGCCTTCGATGCTGACCTCGTCGGCGTGCTGCAGGCCGAGGTCGATCTGCTTGGCCTGGGCCAGGCCGGCCAGGTCGCCGATGGTGCGACGGGCCAGCTCGGCCAGGTCGACCGGTTTCGCCGCCGCGCCGTCGCCGGCCGAGGCTTCCTGGCGCGCCAGCACCAGCAA
>DNCF01000478.1:0-2247 GCA_003484545.1 Massilia sp.
TTTACAGCACCGCGTTTTGTCGCGGTTCCCGTGAACTCTTCAACTACTTGATTTCGTTGTCGTTTTCGCGAGGAACAGGACTATAGCAAAGACGCCTCCTGGTTGGCAAGTGTGTTTTTGCGGCGCTGCGGGACCTCCGGCGACGCGCTTTCGCTCCCCGTACTATCATTGCAGCTGCTCAACGCCTATATAAGCTGCAATGTCTATCTGTCCCGCCCGCCTCAAACTCCTCCCAGCACTCCTGGCTTCCCTCCCCTCCTTCGCATTGGCGCAGGAAGCGCCCCAACCGCAAAACCCGCTGCAAGTCGTGGTCGTGACCGGCAGCCGCGCGGAACAAGCGAGCTTCGACTTGCCGGCCGCGATCGACGTCGTCGACGCGGCGCGCATTCGCGACACCCAGCCGCGCGTGAACCTGTCGGAAGCGCTCGCCGCCGTGCCCGGCGTCGTGGTGCAGAACCGGCAGAACTATGCGCAGGACCTGCAAATCTCCTCACGCGGCTTCGGCGCCCGCTCGGCCTTCGGCGTGCGCGGCGTCCGTTTGATTACAGACGGCATTCCCGCGACCATGCCCGACGGCCAAGGCCAGGCCGCGACCTTCAACCTCGACATGGCCGAACGCATCGAGGTGCTGCGCGGTCCCTTCTCTGCGCTGTACGGCAATCACTCGGGCGGCGTCGTGCAACTCTTCACACGCGAAGGCAAGGGTGCGCCGGCCATCGAGTTCAGCGGCTCGGCCGGCAGCGACGGCATGCGCAAGGTCGACCTGAATGCCCAGGGCGAGACCGGCGGGATCGGTTACGTCGTGGATGCGTCGCGCTTCGAGACCGACGGCTACCGCGCGCACAGCGCCGCCACGCGCGAGCAGGGGTATGCCAAGTTGACCGTGCCGACGTCAAGCGACGGCAAGGTGACCATCGTCGCCAATTCCCTGCACCAGCGCGACACGCAGGACCCGCTCGGCATCACCTGGGCGACCTTCCAGCGCGATCCGCGCGCCGGCGAGATCGACACCAGCGACCCGCAGTCGCCACAGCGCACCTTCGCCGAGCGCTATGACACCCGCAAGAGCATCGACAACCAGCAGATCGGGCTGCAATGGCAACAGCGCTTCGGCGCCAACCGCCTGCAGCTGACCGCCTACGGCGGCAACCGCCAAGTGGTCCAGTACCAGTCCTTCTCGCGCGGCTTCCAGGCGCCGGCCACGCATTCCGGCGGCGTGGTCGACTTCGACCGCGACTTCCACGGCGTCGACCTGAACTGGCGCGACGTGCGCGAGTTCGCCGGCGGCACGCTGCGCACCACGGTCGGTCTCGAATATGCGGCCTCGAAGGATGCGCGCCAGGGCTTCGAGAATTTTATCGGCAACCAATTCGGCCTGCGCGGCAAGCTGCGCCGCGACGAACAGAATGAACTATCCAGCCTCGACCCCTACGTGCAAACCGAATGGGAGCGTGGGCAGTGGGTGCTCACTGCCGGGCTGCGCCGCACCTCGCTGGACGTCGAGGTGAACGACCGTTACCTGAGCAACGGCGACGACAGCGGCAGCGTCGACTACAGCGGCACCGCGCCAGTGCTCGGCGCACTGTACAAGCTCACGCCCAGCCTGAACCTGTACGCCAGCGCCGCGCGCGGCTTCGAAACCCCGACCCTGAACGAACTGTTTTATTCCAGCAGCGGCCCGGGCGTCAACTTCGGACTGCAAGCGAGCCGCAGCACCCACCTCGAGGCCGGCATGAAAAAGATGTTCGGCGCCGACACGCGCCTGGACCTTGCCCTGTTCCAGGTCCGCACCGATGACGAAGTGGTGGTCGACGCCTCCAGCGGCGGACGCACCAGCTACCGCAATGCCGGCGAAACCCTGCGCCGCGGCGTCGAGCTGTCGTTCGACACGCGCTTTGGTCCCGGCCTGAACGCGCGCGTCGCCGCCAACGTGCTGCGCGCCGTGTACGAGGACGGCTTCGGCAGCATCCCGGCCGGCAACCGCCTGCCCGGCGTGCCGCGCGCCAGCCTGTACGGAGAACTCGGCTGGACCGCCACCGACGGCAAGCTCGGTGCGGCACTGGAAACCATCGCCACCAGCAAGGTGCATCCGGACGACGCCAACATCGCCACGCCGGCGCCAGGCTACGGCATCGTCAACCTGCGCCTGCAGGCGCGCCAGGAAGCGGGCCAGTGGC
Organism: Massilia sp.; assembly: GCA_003484545.1. Lineage (GTDB taxonomy): Bacteria > Pseudomonadota > Gammaproteobacteria > Burkholderiales > Burkholderiaceae_D > Telluria. The sequence continues at coordinate 2,178 of DNCF01000478.1, forward strand.
GGTTCAAGGAATTCGCGCGCCTGAACAATTTGTTCGACCGCGACTACGTCGGCTCGGTGATCGTGGGCGA
>DNCF01000478.1:2532-3059 GCA_003484545.1 Massilia sp.
GGCCGCAACTGGGTGCTGGGCGTCAGCGCGCAGTACCAGTTCCGCTGATCGACTCGGCCCCCGGATTTGGCCCCGGCCCCGGCTCCGGCTGGGCCAGTTTGAAACCGGGGTACAGCCGGGCGAGGGTGGCGTCCAGCACCCGCGTCACCACCGCATTCACCGGCTCGATCGCCGCCTCCAGGCTGGGGGCGGCGCGCACGGTGCGCCACAGCGCCGGCAAATCGCCGCCGTGGGCCGCCAGGGCCTGCTCGACTTCGGTTTGCCAGAAGGCCGGCGCCTCGCTCTCGACATAGTTGCCGCGGCCGCGCCCGAAGTGGGCGACGGCGAGGTAGCGCAGCACGGCACCGACCAGCAGGGTCTGCAGGAAGGCGTCGGCGAACTGCACCGCCGCTTCGTTGCGGTCGGCGCGCTGGTTGAAGCCCCAGGCTGCACCGGCCGCCGTCAGGCCGCCGACGATCGCGCCCAGCAGCGCACCGCCACCGAGCGTCAGGCCGCCGGCCATCAGGGCGGCCGACAAGCCGGTCGCC
>DNCF01000481.1 GCA_003484545.1 Massilia sp.
ATGTTCGTCAACTTCTTTTTTTACAGCACCGCGTTTTGTCGCGGTTCCCGTGAACGCTTCAACTACTTGATTTCGTTGTCGTTTTCGCGAGGAACAGGACTATAGCAAAGCCGCCGCCGGCTTGCAAGGGTCTCTTCGTGTGCTATCGTTGCCGCCGCCTCTACTTTATAGAACGACAACGATGCGTATTCCAGACCTGGTTCCCATCCATAACGACGAACTTGCCGCTACGCTTGCGGCCGCGATCGACAACAAGACCAAGCCACTCGGCAGCCTGGGGCACCTGGAAGCATTGGCCCACCAGCTCGGCCTGATCCAGGCGAGCACAACCCCGCGCATCCACCGCCCCGCCATATTGGTGTTCGCGGCGGACCACGGCGTCGTTGCGGAAGGCGTATCGGCATACCCGCAGGAAGTGACCTGGCAGATGGTCGAGAACTTCCTGGCCGGCGGCGCCGCGATCAACGTCTTCGCGCGTCAGAACAATTGCGCGATCCAGGTCGTCGATGCCGGCGTGAACCACGATTTCGGCGCACGCGACGGGCTCGTCGACCGCAAGGTGGCCTGGGGCACACGTAACTTTGCGCTGGAACCGGCGATGAGCACGCAAGAATGCGCGCTCGCCATGGAACGCGGCATGACACTGGCGCGCGACCTGCCGGGCAATGTCGTCGGCTTCGGCGAGATGGGCATCGGTAACACCACCGCTGCGGCGGCACTGATGCACAAGCTGGCCGGCATCCCCTTGCCTGAATGCGTGGGCGCCGGCACCGGCCTTTCCCCCGAGGGCGTGCGCCGCAAGCAGGGCGTGCTCGCAGCGGCGGTCAATCGACATGCGGGTGTGGACGATCCGCTGGCGGTCCTGGCCACCTTCGGCGGCTTCGAGATCGCGATGATGGCCGGCGCCATGCTGCAGGCGGCCGCGCTGCGCAAGGTGCTCTTGATCGACGGTTTCATCGTCACCAGCGCCCTGCTGGTGGCGGCACGCCTGCGGCCGGCGATCCTGGATTACTGCGTATTCGCCCACTGCTCGAACGAGCAGGGTCATCGCCTGATGCTCGATTACCTCGACGCGCGGCCGTTGCTACAGCTCGACCTGCGCCTGGGCGAAGGCACCGGCAGCGCGCTCGCCCTGCCCCTGCTGCATGCGGCCGTGAACTTCCTGGCGGAGATGGCGACCTTCGCTTCGGCCCAGGTCAGCACCGGCGGCGAATAAGATGCAGCAGCTGCGCCTGTTCTTCATCGCCCTGCAGTTCTTCACGCGCCTGCCGATTCCGCGCTGGGTCGGCTTCCAGCCGGAGTGGCTGCATCACGCGTCGCGCTACTTCCCGCTGGTCGGCTGCGTAGTCGCCGCGGTAGCGGCAGCTGTATATCTGCTCGCGGCGCTGGTGCTGCCGGCGCCGGTTGCCGCCGTGCTGTCGACCGCTGCTTCGATCTACGTCACCGGCGCCTTCCATGAAGACGGCTTCGCCGACACCTGCGACGGCCTGGGCGGCGGCCTGACGCGCGAGCGCGTGCTCGAGATCATGAAGGATTCGCGCATCGGCGCCTATGGCGCGATCGGCATCGTCTGCATGCTGGGCGTGAAATGCACGGCGCTCGCCCTGCTGCCGCCAGCCAGCGCCATCGCCGCGCTGTTCGTCGCGCATCCGCTTTCCCGGCTTGCGGCCACAAGCCTCATCTGGCGCATGGATTACGCACGCGCCGAAGGCAAGGCCAAACCGATGGCGCAGCAGATGACGGGCGCGGAATTCGCCATCGCCGCACTGACGGCCCCGCTGCCGGGCGCTGTCCTGATCACGGGCGGCCTGATGAACGCCGCGGTGCTGGGAGCCTGTCTCGCGGCGGCGGGCCTGTCCGCACTCTGGCTCGGCCGCAAATTCCACTTGCGCCTGCAAGGTTATACCGGAGATTGCCTGGGCGCCGTCCAGCAGGTGGCGGAGGTGGCCGTCTACCTCGTTATCCTGGCCAGCCTTGGCCAGGGCGCACTGGCGTAAGCATGCGCCTGCTGCTCGTACGCCATCCGCGCCCCGAGGTCGAACCGGGCCTGTGCTACGGCAGCAGCGATGTCGCCGTCTCCGGGCGGGAAATCACGAACGTACGCGACGCGCTTGCCGCCATGGGCCTGCCCGGCGCGCTGCCGGTCTACGCCAGCCCGCTGCAACGCTGCGCCGGCCTGGCACGCGCGCTCGACGCATTGGAGGTGCGCGTCGACGCGCGCCTGGCCGAGATGGACTTCGGCGCCTGGGAGCTGCGCAGCTGGGACGCCATCGGGCGTGCCGAAGTCGATGCCTGGGCCGGCGACCTCCTGCATTACCGCCCTGGCGGCGGCGAGTCCGTGCTCGATGTCGCGCGGCGGGTCGCCGCCTTCCTTGGCGAACTGCGCACCGCCGGCCACCTCGAGGCCCTCGTCATCTGCCATGCCGGCACCATGCGCCTGCTGCGCGCACTGTTCGCCGGACAGCCTTTGGAAGCGGCCGCGCTGGCAGCGGCGCGCACGCCGCACCGTATCGGCTACGGCGAACTGCTCGTGCTGAAAGACTGACAACGCCACCGGCGACACCGTATAATGGCGCCGTTTTGGTGCTCGCGCCCGTGTTCACGGGCGCAGTTAAACGGGAAACACGAAGCCTCTCGAGGCCAACGTGTGCTGCCCCCGCAACGGTAA
>DNCF01000072.1:0-12142 GCA_003484545.1 Massilia sp.
GTACGCCTGTACGGCGAGACGCTGCAACGCAGCCATGGAGCTTTTGTTAGGCGCTCCGCGGCTTGTTTAGAGCACTTGTTTGATGTCGGCCAGGGTGACAGCACCCTTGCCCGCGAGGTTCAACTTGACCCCGTCCTTGGAATTGGTGCTGACGCTGGCCACGCTGTCGAGCGTGAGGCCCTTGACGTCGGTCAGCGGCTGGCCGCCGCGGGTGGCGACGACGCGGAAGGTGTAGCCGCCGTCGGCCAGGGTGGCGGCGTCGACCGCATCCGAGCTGCCATCCCAGGCCAGCGGGGTGGCGCCGGCTTCCATCGCGCCCATCTCGATCGTGGCCACGTCCTTGCCGGTCTTCGGATCGGTCACGATCACCTGCACGTTGTCGGCCGCGGTCGCGAGGTCGATGCCGAACACCGACTGGCCTTTCACCAGGGTCAGGTTGCTGCCTTCGACCAGCACGCCGTGGCCGATCAGGTTGGTCGCCGCCAGCGCCTCGCTCGACTGGTAGCTCGACTTCAGCGTCTCGAGCGTCTCGTTCAGCTTGTTCACGCCGGTCACGGTCTGGAGCTGTGCCAGCTGGCTGGTCACCTGGGCGTTGTCGAGCGGGTTCAGCGGGTCCTGGTTCTTCAGCTGGGTCACGAGCAGGGTCATGAACTTGTCGGTGTCGGCCTGGACGCCGTCTTTCTCGGTCTTCTTGGCGTTCATGGTCGCCATCAGGTCGTTGATCGAGGTGCCGGACGCGGCGCTGTTTACGGTGGACATATCGGTGGCTCGTTAGGATTATTGACCCAGGGTCAGGGTTTTCAGCAGCATGCTTTTCGCCGCGTTCATGGTTTCGACGTTGTTCTGGTACGAGCGCGAGGCCGACAGCATGTTGACCATCTCGTCCACCGCGTTCACGTTCGGCATCGACACATAGCCCTTCTCGTCGGCCATCGGGTGCTTGGGATCGTAGACCTGCTTCAGGGGCGACGGATCCTCGACCACTTCCCGCACCTTGACGCCGGTGCCGCCGGTGGCCATCGGCACCGCCTCGAACACGACCTGCTTGGCGCGGTAGGCTTCGCCGGTGCTCGACGTGGCGCTGTCGGCGTTGGCGAGGTTGCTGGCGACCGTGTTCAGGCGCTGGGCCTGGGCGCTCATGGCCGAGCCGGAGACGTTGAAGATATTAAAGAGCGACATGGTGGCTGACCTCTGAAAGCTTATTGACCGTTCTGGATCGCCGCCAGCAGGCCGCGGATCTGGTGGTTGATCATGGTGATGCCGGCTTCGTAGCGCAGCGCGTTGTCGGCAAACTGGTTGCGCTCGACGTCCATGTCGACCGTGTTGCCGTCGACCGCGCCCTGCACCACGCCACGGTAGAGCACCGGGGTGCCGTCCGGCAGCGCCTTGCCGTCGGCGGCCGGCTGCTGGTGGCGCGCATTGGTGGCGGCCAGCGGATTGCCGGGGTTCGCCGCGCGCGACAGGGCGCCCTGCATGGCGCTGGCGAAGTCGATGTCGCGCGCCTTGAAGTTCGGGGTGTCGGCGTTGGCGATGTTGGACGCCAACAGTTCCTGGCGCTGCGACCGCAGGGACAGCGCCGTTTCGTTGAAGCGTAGATAGTTGTCGAGTTTGCCGATCATGCCGCCTCCGGGCAGATTTCTGGTTGGGACAGCGTGAATCATACGTTTGGGCAACACAACCCAATCGAAGGATAAGGCGCCCCAAACCCCGGCTATTCAAAGTTTCACTGCGGCATCAAGACGCCTAAGATGGCAGGCATCGAAAAGCATTCTTTCGCCATGTTCAAGAATTTGAGGTTGTTCACTGCCCTGCTGATGGCCGCGCCGCTGGCGCTGGCGCAAGGGTCGGGCCAAAGCGCGGGCGCGCGCCAGGACGGCGCCGCGCTGCGCAAGGTGGCCGAACACTATCTGCAGACGCAAAGCGCCGGCCTGCCGGGCAAGGTCACCGTCAAGATCGGTGCGGTCGATCCGCGCCTGTCGCTGCCCGCCTGCCCGGCCCCCGAGGCCTTCCAGCAGCCTGGCGCCCGCCCTTGGGGCAAGACCACGGTCGGCGTGCGCTGCACGGCTCCGGCATGGAGCATGTTCCTGCAGGCCCAGGTAAGCGTGATCGCCGACTACGTGACCGCCGCCGTGCCGCTGGCCCAGGGCCAGGCCATCGAGGCCGGCCAGCTGACCACGATGCAGGGAGATATTGCCGCCATGCCGAACGGGATCGTCACCGACATGGCGCAGGCGATCGGCCGCACGCCCATCGTTTCGCTGCCGGCCGGCGCCCCGCTGCGCCTCGATTCGCTGAAGAGCAAACCGGTGGTGCAGCAGAACCAGGCGGTGCGTATTGTTTCTCGTGGGGAAAATTTCTCGGTGTCGGGCGAAGGCAAGGCGATCGGCAACGCCGGCGAAGGCCAGGTGGTGCAGGTACGCACCCCGCGCGGGGCCATCATCAGCGGCACGGCCCGCATGGGGGGAATCGTCGAAGTGGCATTGTAAAAAAACTTCCTTGTTTGCGGATCCGCGCTAAAGTTTGGGCCTGTACGGCCGTTACACAGTGCAGATCCCGGAGTTCCTGCTCCGAACAGAGAAGGATGATGCTGTGAAAATCAACGATACCCTCAAAGGCCCGCAAGGCCTGCAACAACAGAATCAGACCACGGCAGCCAACGCGAAGCAGGCGGAAAAGGCTGCCGCCACCGCCGCCCCGGCCCAGACCGACAGCGTACGCCTGTCGTCGCAAGCCCAGGCAACGAGCGGTACCGGCAAGGCGAACGAAGTGTTCGACGCCAAGAAAGTTGAACGTATCAAGATGGCAATTGCCGATGGGCAGTTCCAAGTCAATTCCGAAAGGATCGCGGACGGCTTGCTCGATACCGTGCGCGACCTGCTCCACTCACGCAACCGATAAAGCACCATGACCAGTCCGACCGCCACCCTCCCCGCCGAACGCCAGCGCATCGACGCCCTGGTGGAACTGATGAAGCAGGAACAGCAACTGCTGGTGGCGGCGGATGCGGACGGACTGGCAGAAGTGACGCCACGCAAGGTCGCGCTGGTGCAGGAACTGGCGCAACTCTCGCGCCAGCGCCACGCGGCCCTGGGCGGCGCCGGTTTCGAAGCGGCGGAAGCCGGCATGGAACCCTGGCTGGCGGCGCATGGCGACGAGGCTATGCGTTCGGAATGGTCGGCGCTGCTGGCCCGTACCGCGGAGGCCAAGGAGCTGAACCGGGTGAACGGCCTGCTGATCAACCGGCAGATGGCGCATAACCAGACCGTGCTGCAGGCGCTGCGTACGCCGACCGGCGGTGCGGAATCGACCCTGTATGGGGCCAATGGGCAGACCTTCGGCGCCGGAGCGTCGCGGCGGTTCGTGCTGGGTTGAGTTTTACCTTCTTCTCTTTTGATGACGGCCGCGGATGCGGCCGTTGTTGTTTCCAGGGTCAGCTCCACCTGCCCCGTGAGCACGTGACTAGGAGCGACCGGCGCTGCCGTTCCGCCCTTTGCTGTTTGCGTACACCCACGTGTATTCAGCGCCAAACAGGAAAATCTGCGCGGAATAGTAAAACCACGCGACCAGAATCACAAAAGAGCCGGCGGCGCCAAAGCCCGAGGCCACGCTCGATTTCGCAAGGTACAAGCCGATCAAGGATTTGCCTACGTTGAAGAGCAAGGCTGTGACCGCGGCCCCCATCCATACATCGTGCCAGGATATTTTTGCGGTTGGCATGATCTTGTAGATCATCGCAAACAGAACCGTGAAGAGCGCAAACGACACGGTGAAATTCAGTACGCTTGCCAACACGCTTTCCGCTGCCTCTCCCCCGCCCAACCATTGGCTCGTCGCCGCGAGCGCAGCGCTGACGACAAGGGAAACCATCAGCATGAAAGCGAATCCGAGAACCAGGCCGAAGGACAAGATGCGGCTGCGCACCCAACCCCAAATGCCCGAAGGTTTCTCTTTCGCCGGCACGCGCCAGATGCGGTCCAGATCGGTTTGCAGTTCGGCGAAAATGGCCGTGGCGCCCAGCAGCAGCAGAAAACCGCCAACGAGACTGGCGAGGATCCCGGTGGACGGTTCACGCGCGGCCTGAAGCAAGCCCTGCACCGCCGTCGCTCCTTCCTTCCCCATGATGCCTTGAAGCTGCGCGATGATTGCGCCTTGTGCGGCGTCCTGTCCAAATACCAACCCGGCAATCGCGATGACGAGGACCAGTAGCGGCGCCAGGGAAAACAGTGTGTAGTACGACAGCGCCGCCCCCATGCTCGGGGCGTAATCATCGATCCATGCGTTTCCTGCCGCCAGGATGATTTGCCACTGCCTGCCGACCCAGCTCTTCGAAGTTTGCTCGAACTTTGGGTGCGGCGGGGTGCTCGCGGCTGTGTCCATGTCCTTTGCATCGACTGTATCCGCGTCCTTTGCATCGGATGTGCGGTTCTCCGAACGCGTCACACCATATTCTTTTGCTTCCTGGACCGGGGCCGATGGGGGGACACTGGCATTCTTCACTGCCGAGGCAAGAAACGCTGCCAGAGGTACGAGAAAACTACCCGCCTTCACGGTATCGCCGGTGTCATCGCTGCGTTCCGCTGCCCTGCTGGGCCTGCTGGGCCTGCTCGACCGACTGGGCCAACTGAATACAGGCGTTTTTTTGCGCCTGACGAGCGCATAGCCCGCCGCTGCGATTCCCAGCACAGCGGCGCCACGCACATACGGAGAGGAAAGCACATCCGAGGCCTTAGCTTTGAACAGGTCGAACTGCGCATTCGCCCTCGGCTCGGCGGCAGTCATGCGGGTTTCTGCTTCATGCTTGTCGTGATCGGTAGCGCTCATATTGTCCTCATGTGATCGGCATTCGTCTCCGGCCGCCGTGGCGTGACGGCGAAGTGGCTGGTTTCCACCCTAAGCCTTTTGTGAGGACGAGTCAGTACGGTGACTCACCGTCTGCGGATGCAACAGGGGATTGTGCGACTGACATGCCGCTATCGTATTAAAGCCGCCTTGTTGAAGGACCTCGGTGTCAAGGAGCGTTTACGAGCTGGAGCAGTCGTCCCGGCACCTCGTAGCGGGAAAGCATCCCCAATCGATTGCGGTTTACGGATCGAATTTGCGACAACGCGAGCTGCGTACCGCATGGGTTCGAGAACCCACCCTACAAACCTTGCCTTAGCGCAAGCACCGTCGCTCCCAACGGGCACACAGTATTCCTCGGAGTCATTTTTCGACGGAGGAAGCCATGCACCGCCCTGCCCTACACGCCGCTGCCGCCCTGCTGCTGGCCTGCGCCCTGCCCGCCCACGCTCTCGGCGAAATCGCCGTCACCGTCACGCCCGACCAGCCGGCGCTCGGCAAGGGCGACGACGTCAACGTCACCGTGACGCTGACGAATACCGGCAATACGCCCCAGCGCCTCTTGAGGTGGCGCACGCCCTTCGTGCCGGCCGAGCACGCGCTGTTCCAGATCACGCGCGACGGACTGCCGGTGCGCTATCTCGGCCGCCACGTGAAGCGCGCGGCGCCGACCGAGGCGGATTACATCGTGCTGGCGCCGGGCGAATCGCGCAGCGCGCGGGTCGAGCTGTCGAAGCTGTACGAGATGCAGGTGACCGGCGCCTATTCGGTGCGCTACTACACGAGCAACCCGAGCAATGCCGCGCCCGGCGCCAAGGCGGGGGCCGACATCGTGGTCGGAGACCTCGCCTCCAGCCCGGCGGCGATCTGGATCGAAGGCCGCTTGCCGCGCGGCGTCGTGACGCCCGCCCTGGCCGGGCCCAGCGGCCCGGCTGGCCTCACCTTCAGCCAGTGTTCGAACGCCCAGCGGGCCTCGATCACGAATGCCTTCGCCGCCGGCACCGCGATGGCCGCCGACGGCGTGGAATACCTGACCAGCCGCAAGCAGCAGGGTCCGCGCTACGTGAACTGGTTCGGCACGCACGAGGCCGCACGCGTGACCACGGTCACGAACAATTTCACGGCCATCAAGAACGCCTTCGAGACCAAGCCGGTGAAGGTCGATTGCGGCTGCGACGAGCCCTACTTCGCCTACGTCTACCCGGCGCAGCCCTACAACATCTACGTCTGCCGGGCGTTCTGGAGCGCGCCGCTGACCGGCACCGATTCGATGGGCGGCACCCTGCTGCACGAGATGAGCCATTTCGACGTGGTGGCCGGCACCGACGACCACGTCTACGGCCAGAGCGGTGCGGCCGAGCTGGCGCGCACCGCGCCGCAACGCGCGATCAACAATGCCGACTCGCACGAGTATTTCGGGGAGAACACGCCACCCTTGCAATAAAAGTCCCTAGCATGGCTGCGTAACAAACACCAGCGAAATATTGAAAAACTTGCATATCTATTAGTCTTGCGCAAAGAAGCTGCGCACTATTCGATCCGCATTGCTGCCAGCTCATGAAATGCTCAGTATGTAAGTGAGTTTTCGTTAGATTGAGATCAAGCTTTCAGCGAGAACTCGTCAATAACAAGGCTGCATTCGCAGCCAAAACTTACAAACGGAGAAGACACATGAGCTGGAACAGCATCCTGAAGTCGGCAGTCGGTATCGCGTCACTCGGCGTCGCCTTTGGCGCGCAGGCGGGGTCGAATGGCGTGACGGTCTCGGTCACGCCCGAGAAGAACATGCTTGGCGCGAGTGACGACGTGGTGATCAAGGTGACGATCACCAACACCTCGAACAGCCCGCAGTACGTGCTGAAGTCGCGCACGCCCTTCGAGGGATTGACGGCGCCGCTGTTCGACATCACCCGCGACGGCCAGAAAGTGATCTACACCGGCGCCCTGGTCAAGCGCGCCAAGCCGACCGCGGCCGACTACTACCTGCTCAAGCCGGGCGCTTCGCATACGGTGAAAGTGGAACTGTCGGCCCTGTACGACATGAGCGTGACCGGCGACTACGCGATCCGCTACCGCACCGCCTCGCCGGATCTGTTCCTGGGCAACAAGGGCCGCCTCGGCGGCGACGTCAGCGCGGCCGCCGGCGGCGCCGAGATCGGCGAACTGCAGTCGGATGCCGCCGCGCTCTACATCGAAGGCCGCCTGCCGCGCGGTTCGGGTTCGCCGATCATGGAAGCGCTCAAGCGCGGCGACGGCACCGTGAGCCCGATGGCGCTGAGCTACGCGAACTGCACCGCTTCGCAGCAGAGCACGGTCGCCTCGGCGATCTCGGCCGCCAAGACCATGAGCAACGGTTCGGTCACCTACATGGCGAAGACCACGATGGGCCCGCGCTACACCAAGTGGTTCGGCACCGCGACCTCGACCCGCGTCTCGACCGTCCGTTCGCACTTCAACGCGATCAAGGATGCGTTCGACAACAAGAGCGTGGTGGTCGACTGCGGCTGCAACCAGAACTACTACGCCTACGTGTATCCGACCCAGCCCTACCGCATCTACGTCTGCAAGGCTTTCTGGTCGGCGCCGCTGACCGGCACCGACTCGAAAGGCGGCACCCTGGTGCACGAGATGAGCCACTTCAACGTGGTGGCGGGCACCGATGACCATGTGTATGGCCAGAGCGGCGCGGCCAGCCTGGCGATCAGCGACCCGAACAAGGCCGTCGACAACGCCGACTCGCACGAATACTTCGCCGAGAACACCCCGGCGTTGAATTGATCGGCTAATCTGCCGATTATTTGCCGATGTGGATGAAGGTCAGCGGCCGCGCGGGACTTTGCGACGGCTTGTCGAGCTGCTTCACATCGGTCAGATACGGGCCGTCATAGCCGATCTGGTAGCTGTGACGGCCCGCCACGAAGGCGTAGGAGGGCGTGATGTCGATCGTGTTCTTCACTTCCTTGCCCGGCGCGACCGGCACGTAATCGTCCGCCGTCAGCGCCGCGCGCTTCACCATCTTGCCGGTGTAGTCGAGCGGCCGGCCGTCGAAAGCGCGCACGTCGAAGCGGCGCCCGCTCAGTTCCTTTTCTTCCGCCATGTCGCGCGGGATCCAGATGGTCTGCTTGCCGTAGTTGTACACCGTCAGGTGGACCAGCGCGCGGCCGTTCACGGATTCGACTTCGATCTTGTTTCGGACTGCCACTTGGGGGTCTCCGGGGGCGGCGCCCGCGAGTGCGGGCAGGAAGCTGGCCGCGGTCAGGACGGTGAAGGCGGTCAGCAGGAAGGGTCGGCGTTGCATGGGTGCTCCATATGCTTGTGTGATTCCATTGTGCGGGCGGGAGTCGGAAATGCCAAGGGGCGGGCCCGTTTTGAGGGCGCGTCGTATCGAACGGCGAGACCGCGTGGGGTCGAGCCCCCCCTACCAACCCGTCACCGGCGGCGTTGGTGGTTTCGAGGGTGAGACCGCGTGGACACAGGTGTCCACCCTACGGGTTTCGTAGGGTGGGGTCTCGACCCCACGCCGTACAGAACGGTTTATGAGAGATTATTTCATCGGAGCTGCAACGGTGAAATTTTCTTTCACTCCGGCTTCGCCGCCAGGATCGTCACCGCCACCCTCCGGTTGCGCGCCCTGCCCGCCTCGTCATCGTTCGACGCCACCGGCCGGTTCTCGCCATGCCCGACCGCCGTCAGGCGCCCAGGCGCAATGCCGTTGTCGATGAAGAGCCGCACCACGCTGCTGGCGCGCACGGCGGACAATTCCCAGTTCGACGGAAACAGCCCGTTCGCGATCGGCACGTTGTCGGTGTGCCCCTCGACCTCGATCGCATGCGGATCGTCCTTCAGCAGGCCGGCGACCACGCCCAGCGTCGCGCGCGATTCCTCGCCCAGCGCCGCCTGGCCCTGCGCGAACAGCACGCTCTCGCTGATCTCGACGCTGACGCCGCGCGCGGTCTGCACCACGCGCACCTTGCCCGATTCGACCAGCGGCGCCAGCGACGCGCCCAGGTCACGCGCCAGGGTGTTCATGCGTTCGCGGTCGCGCCTGGCGGCTTCGGCGCGCTTGCGCGCGATGATGCCAGACAGCGGCAGCGGCTCGATCGCGCTGCTCGCCTGCGGCGTCTGCGGATTGCCGCCGAAGGCGCTGCCGAGTGCGTCGGAAAGGACTTTGTACTTGCCTTCGTTGACGATGGAGATGGCGTACATCACGACGAAGAACGCGAACAGCAGCGTGATCAGGTCGGCATAGGAAATCAGCCAGCGGTCACGGTCCTCGCCATGGGGCTGCGCATCGTCGTAGCGTTTGCGCGCCATGTCAGCGCTTCGCCAGCAGGCTGGCCACGCGCTCTTCCACCACGCGGGTGTGGTTGCCGCTGGCCAGGTCGTGGAAGACCTCGGTGAGAATTTCGTACTGCGCCACCTGGTCGGCGACGATGGCCTTCAGCTTGTTGCCGACCGGGAGGAAGAACAGGTTCGCCAGGCCCACGCCGTACACGGTCGAGACGAAAGCCACCGCGATGCCCGAGCCGAGCCGGGAAGGATCGGACAGGTTTTCCATCACGTGGATCAGGCCCAGCACCGCGCCCAGGATGCCGATGGTCGGCGCGTAGCCGGCGGCCGATTCCCAGATGCGCGACGCCTGGCGCTCGGCGAATTCGAAGGCGTTGATCTCGGTTTCCAGCAGGTTGCGCAGCTTCTCGGGCTGGATGCCGTCCACCACCAGGCGCAGGCCTTTCTGGATGAACAGGTCCTTGGTGCCCATGTACTGCTCGAGCGAGAGCAGTCCGTCGCGGCGCGCGCTCAGGCTCCACAGGGCGATCGCATGCGCCAGCGGCTGGCGCTGGCTGCGCGGCGGGAAGAACACCCAGCGCAGCATGCGCATGCCGCGCCGGAAGCTGCGCGCTTCGGATTGCAGCAGCACCGCGCCGAAGGTGCCGACGACGACGATGGCGAAGGCCGCCGGCTGGAACAGCGAAGCGAAGCGGCCGCCGTCGAGCGTGTGCCCGACGAACAGGCCGGCCAGCGCCAGCGCCAGGCCGATCAGGCTGGCGAAGTCCACAGTCTCTCCCGCAGCGAGGCACGCAGGCGCGCCACGGCTTGCGTGTGCAGCTGCGACACGCGCGACTCGGAAACGCCGAGGACGGCGCCGATTTCCTTCAGGTTCAGCTCTTCCTCGTAGTAGAGGCCCATCAGGATCTTCTCGCGCGGCGGCAGGTTGTCGATCGCCTCGATCACGGCCGAGCGGAAGTCGGTGTCGAGCAGCGCGCGCAGCGGGTCGGAATCGTCGACCGCGTAACGGTCGAGGAAGCTGTCGTTGCCGTCGTCCTCGTGGAAGTCCTCGTAGTAGACCAGCTGGTGGCCGCCGCCTTCGAACAGCATTTCCTGGTAATCCTCGAGCGGCAGGTTGAGCGCTTTCGCGACTTCCGATTCGCTCGGCGGGCGGCCCAGGCGTTGCTGCAGCGCGGTCATGGCGGTCTCCACTTTCTTCATGTTCTGGCGGGTGCTGCGCGGCATCCAGTCGTTGGCGCGCAATTCGTCGACCATCGCGCCGCGGATGCGCAGCACGGCATAGGTCTCGAACTGGGCCCCGTGGTTGTCCTCGTAGCGGTTGATGGCGTCCAAGAGGCCCATCATGCCGGCCTGGATCAGGTCGTCCACCTCGACCGAGGGCGGCAGCTTGGCCTTCATCTGGTGCGCCAGGCGCTTGACCAGCGGCGCGTGCTCGGTGAGCAGGTGGTTCTTGTCCGCTTTCCCTTTGACGGTATACATGCTTGTACTTTTTTCTTAAGAGCCGACGCGTACATTGAAACGGGCGTCGAAACCAGCGCCGCCGTGGCGCCCCAATTGGGTCATGCCCGGCAAGGCGAAGCGTCCGGCGAGCCGGCGAAACGCCACCGACGCCCCGGCCAGCGGGAAGGCATCGACCACGGTGCGCCCGAGGCGGGCCGCGCGGTGCAGGTATTCGTCGGCCGGCACCGAGCCCATGGAACTCAACGTTACTGCAAGGTAACGACTTGCCGCCGATGCCATATTATCGTAAACCAACTTCGCCTCCGCCTCGGTGGCGCCGGTGACCAGGATACCGAACGGACGGCGCCCGAATTCCTGGGCCAGGCGCTTGATCAGCGCATAGGCATTGGTGATCGAGGTGGCGCTGTTCGAGACCTGCACCACGATTTCGGAGTCGGCCAGCATCGGCACGGCAAAGCCGCCTTCGCGGTTCAGTTCGCCATCGACGATGACGATGCCGCCCTGCCCTTTCACCAGTACCTCGAACGCCTTCGCCAAGCGGCGAAGTTCAACGCTGCCACGTTGTGGAGCGATGCGATCGCGCCACAACGTGGCGACCTGGAAGCCCTGCGGCGCCTGCTGGACCACCTGGTTCAGCGCGCACTCCTGGCGCGCCACCTGCATCAGGCTGACGTGGCGTTCCATCTCCAGGTGGCGGGCGACGCCAAACTCGCGTTGGCAGGCGTCGACGATCATCACGTCGTTGCCGGCCTGGGCCAGCGAGGCGCCGAGGTTGACCAGCATCGCGGCCTTGTCGTCGCCCGGCGTGGCCGACAGGAAGGTGACCACGCGCGGCTTCGGCCCGGCCAGCATCCGGCGCAGGCCTTCGGCCTGGTCGAAGTCGAAACTAGCCAAGGCGCACCCCGCGCAGGCTGCTGTCGTTGGCGACGTTGCCGGTATGCGCCATCACCAGCGGCAGGTCGGCGTCGTCGAACTGGTTGCCGGCGTCGCGGCGGCCGCGGAAGGCGCGGTCGACCAGCATGGCGCGGTCGGCCAGGTGCAGGTCTTCCGGCACGCGCTGGCCGTTCGAGATGTAGTGCAGATTCAGCTTCTGGCGGATCACGACGTCGAGCACGTTGCCGATCGAGGCGGCTTCGTCGAGCTTGGTCATGATGCAGCCGTGCAGGCCGCTGCCCTGGTAGGCGCGCACCACTTCGTTCAGGGTCTCGTTAGTCGAGGTCGCGTTCAGGCACAGCAGGCGCTTCACATCCGCGCCGGCGCCGGCCAGCATCGCCACCTGCTCGGTGACCATCTGGTCGCGCTGCGACATGCCGATGGTGTCAATGAGAACGGTGTGCTTGTTCCTGAGCTCTTTGAGTGCAATGCGCAGGTCGGCCTCGTCCTTCACCGAGTGCACCATCACGCCCAGGATCTTGCCGTAGATGCGCAGCTGCTCGTGGCCGCCGATACGGTAGGCGTCGGTGGTGATCAGGGCCAGCTTCTCCGGGCCGTGACGCATGACGCAGCGCGCCGCCAGCTTGGCGGTGGTGGTGGTCTTGCCGACGCCGGTCGG
>DNCF01000072.1:12288-12674 GCA_003484545.1 Massilia sp.
GACCAGGGCGAACACGCCGCCCTTGTCGAGCAGCGAGTCCTCGTCCGACATGGTCGTCAGGTTGCGGGCCAGCACGGTCTTGATCCAGCGCATCGCCTCGGCGGCGTCCTTGTTCGCCGGCATCTTGTCGATCAGGTAGCGCGACAGCGAGGCCGAGAAGCCGGCCGCCAGCATCTCGCGCAGCACGACGGCCTTCTGCGGCTCGCGCTGCTGGGTGCTGCCCCAGGACAGCTCGGCCAGCTGGCTTTCCATCATGCCGCGCATGGCGCGGATCTCGCTCATCATGCCGTTCATCTCGGCGGCGGCCGATTCGCGCGCCTGGGCGATCGCGGCCTGCATCATCTGGGTCATGGCGGCCATGTCGAAGGCCGGCTCGGCGGGCGCCG
>DNCF01000409.1 GCA_003484545.1 Massilia sp.
GAATTCCGAGAAGAGGACGTCGGCTGATCGTGCGGTGATGTGGTGGGTTCGAGAACCCACCCTACGTCTACCAGCTGGTTCGCTGTAGGGTGGGTTCTTGAACCCACCAGCATGGCGTATGCATTGTAGGGTGGACTCCTGAGTCCACGCGGTGCAATGGCTCCCTGTCGACAATCCGTTTCGACCAGTACACGTCGTACCGCGTGGACACAGGTGTCCACCCTACGAAAGCCCATGCGTTCACCATGCACAGAATATTCGGTTATATTGTTAAATAGGCAAATTAAATGAACCAACTCGAGCAACTGAAGCAATACACCACGGTCGTGGCCGATACCGGCGATTTCCAGTCGATCAAGGCCTATGCGCCGCAGGATGCGACCACAAACCCGTCGCTGATCCTGAAGGCCGTGCAGAAGCCGGAATACCGTCCGCTGCTGGAAAAAGCCGTCGCTGAAGCGAATGGCGCATCGGTCGAAGCGATCGTAGACAATCTCCTGATCGCCTTCGGCGTCGAGATCCTGAAGTACGTCCCGGGCCGCGTCTCGACCGAGATCGATGCCGCCCTGTCCTTCGACACCGAAGCCACGGTCGCCAAGGGCCGCGAACTGATCGCCCTGTACGAGAAGGCAGGCGTGTCGCGCGAGCGCGTGCTGATCAAGATCGCCTCGACCTGGGAAGGCATCCGCGCCGCCGAGATCCTGGAAAAGGACGGCATCCACTGCAACCTGACCCTGCTGTTCTCGCTGTGCCAGGCCGTGGCCTGCGCCGAAGCGGGCGTCAAGCTGATCTCTCCTTTTGTGGGCCGCATCTACGACTGGTACAAGAAGTCGACCGGCACCGACTACCAGGGCGCGGACGATCCGGGCGTGCAGTCGGTCAAGCGCATCTACCAGTACTACCGCAAGTTCGGCTACGACACCGAAGTCATGGGCGCGAGCTTCCGCAACACCTCGCAGATCCTGGAACTGGCGGGCTGCGACCTGCTGACCATTTCGCCGGACCTGCTGCAGAAGCTGGCCGACACCGACGCGCCGGTCGAGCGCAAGCTGGTGGCGGATGCCGACGCGGCCATCGAGAAGATCGCCGTCGACGAGAAGAACTTCCGTTTCATGCTCAACGAAGACGCGATGGCGACCGAGAAGCTGGCCGAAGGCATCCGCGCCTTCGTGGCCGATTCGGCCAAGCTGAAGAAGATGATCGAAGAGCTGCGCTGATCCAGGGCGCAGGCAACGAAAAGCGCGGCTCCGGCCGCGCTTTTTGTTTATATCGTTGTACCGTCGATGCGTTCAGGACGCGCGCAGGCCGGCGAGGTAGACGTCGAGGATCCGGGCGCCCGAGTCGAGCAGGCTGAAGGAGGCGGGTTCGAACATCCAGTTGCGGATCATGCCGTCCATCATCGACCACAGGCCCAGCGCCACCAGGTGCACGTCGATGTCGGCGCGGAACTGTCCTTGCCCGATGCCGTCGCGCAGGCGTCCTTCGACGTGGTCCATCCAGTCGCGCTGGCTCTGGCGGCGGCGCACCCGGACGGCATCGAGCTCGCCGACGAACTCGACTTTCAGGGTGGCGATCTCGAACACGCGCCGCGCCTGCGGGTTCTGCTCGGTCACGCGGAAGATCTCGAGGACGAAGTTGCGCAGGTCGCGCAGCGGATCGACGGGGCCGGCCGCCTCCAGCACCCCGAAGGCGCACTCGAAAGGCAGCGTGGCGCGCTCCATCATCGCATTGAAGAGCGCGCCTTTGTCGTCAAAATGCCAATAAATCGCGCCGCGCGTCACACCGGCCGCGCTTGCGATATGCTGCAAGGTCGTTCGCGACACTCCTTGTTCCACAAACAATTGCTCTGCTGCATCGAGGATGCTGTCTCGCGTAGCGGCCGCTTCTTCCTTGGTTCTGCGGGCCATCGTCTCTCCATTTTTTCAGGTGGTCCAACACGTTAAACATACACTCGTGATAGTATATATAAAATTTCGTAAAAGCCAGTGACATACCGTGCACAGGGACCTTCAAAGGGTTCATGAGGGCGGTTTTGTCTTTTTAATAAAACCAGAAGGAAGCACACGTAATGCGCTCTGCCCACTCCTCTCCCCTGTCCCTGACCCGGATTGCCGCCTGCACGCTGATGGCGGTGACCCTGCTGTCGGCCTGCGGCAAGAAAGATGCCGCCCAGGCCGGTCCTGGCGCCGGCGGCCAGATGCCGCCGCCCGAAGTCGGCGTGATCACCACCCATGTCCAGCCGGTGGCTCTCCAGACCGAACTGCCGGCGCGCGCCGAACCGGTGCGCGTTGCGCAAGTGCGCGCGCGCGTCGACGGAGTGGTGCTCAAGCGCACCTTCACCGAAGGCAGCATCGTCAAGCAAGGCCAGTCGCTGTACCAGATCGATCCCGAACCCTACCAGGCACAGCTCAACAGCGCCAACGCGGCGCTCGGCCGCGCCCAGGCCAACCTGACCCAGGCCGCCGCCCAGGCAGAGCGCTACAAGCCGCTGGTCGAGGCCAACGCGGTCAGCAAGCAGGAATACACGAACGCGGTCGCGGCCCAGAAGCAGGCCGAAGCCGACGTCGCCGCCGCCCGCGCCCAGGTCAAGATCGCCCAGATCAACGCCGGCTACGCCAACGTCTACGCCCCGATCACGGGCCGCATCGGCCGCGCGCTGGTGACCGAAGGCGCACTGGTGTCGGCCGCCCAGGCGACCGAACTGGCCCTGATCCAGCAGACCAACCCGATGTACCTGAACATCACCCAGTCGGCATCCGAACTGCAGCGCCTGCGCAAGCAGCAGGGCGACAAGCAGAACGGCAGCGTGCCGGTCACCGTCATCCTCGACGACGGTACCGAGCTGGCCGCCAAGGGCCGCCTGCTGTTCTCGGACGTGACGGTCGACCCGACCACCGGCCAGGTGACCCTGCGCGCCGAAGTGCCGAACGAGGACAATGCGCTGCTGCCGGGCCAGTACGTGCGCGTGCGCCTGTCGCAGGCCGTGCTGCCGAACGGCATCCTGGTGCCGCAACAGGCCGTCACCCGCGGCGGCGCCCAGGGCGACACCCTGACCGTCGTCGGCCCGGACAACAAGCCGGTCCCGCGCTCCGTGAAGATCGGTTCGCAGCAGGGCACCGACTGGGTCGTGCTCGACGGCCTGAAAGAAGGCGAGCGCGTGATGGTCGACGGCTTCCAGAAGCTGCAGATGCTGCCGCCGGGCACCCCGGTCAAGGCGGTCCCATGGACCCGTGCCGGCGATGCTCCTGCCGGCGCGGCACCGGCCGGCGCGAGTGCCCAGGCC
>DNCF01000173.1 GCA_003484545.1 Massilia sp.
GTCGAGGCGGACTGGCCCGATGCCTATCGCGTCAACCGTTACGTGCGCGGCGAAGGCCGCGACGGCTCCGCGAACGAGGCGCTGTCCGGCTTCGAACGCTTCCCGGCCTGGATGTGGCGCAATACCGACGTCTCGGCCTTCGTGGACTGGCTGCGCGCCCACAACGAGGGCGTGCGCGCCGGCCCGAAGGTCGGGTTCTACGGACTCGACCTGTACAGCCTGTTCACGTCGGTGAAGGAAGTGCTGAACTACCTCGACCAGGTCGACCCGACCGCCGCGGCCGAGGCGCGCCGGCGCTACGCCTGCTTCGACCACTACGGCGAGGACAGCCAGCACTACGGCTACGCTACCGGCATCGGCCTGTCGGAGTCCTGCCAGCAGGGCGTGCTGACCCAGCTGCAGGAACTGCAGCAGCGCGCCTTCGACTACATGCAGGCCGATGGCGCGTCAAGCGAGGACGCCTTCTTCTATGCCCAGCAGAATGCGCGCCTGGTCAAGAATGCCGAGGAATACTACCGCACCATGTTCCGTGGCCGCATCTCGTCCTGGAACCTGCGCGACAGCCACATGGCGGAAACCCTGGACGCGCTCGCGCGCCACCTCTCGCGCGACGGCGCACCGGCGAAGATCGTCGTCTGGGAGCACAACTCGCACATCGGCGACGCCCGCGCGACCGAAGTGGGCGGCCTGGGCGAATGGAACGTCGGCGAACTGGCGCGCAAGGCCTATCCCGGCCAGACCTGCCTGATCGGCTTCTCGACCTACGACGGCCACGTCACGGCCGCCTCGGAATGGGACGGCCCGGCCGAGCGCAAGCGCGTGCGCCCCGCCCTGCACGGCAGCTACGAGGAATTGCTGCACCAGGTCGGCCTGCCGCGCTACTACCTGAACCTGCGCGACGACACCCCGGTGCGACGCCTGATGCTCGAGCGCCGCCTGGAACGCGCCATCGGCGTGCTCTACCTGCCGCGCAGCGAGCGCCAGAGCCATTACTTCAACGCCCAGATGGCCCAGCAGTTCGACGCCATCATCCACATCGACCGCACCGAAGCGCTGGTGCCGCTCGACGCCACCAGCGGCTGGCATTCGGGCGAACCGCCGGAGACCTATCCGGAAGGGATCTGAACATGGTCCCCGGGTGCGCGCCGGTCCGTGCCGGCGCGTGGCCGCTCAAGCCTGGCGCGTGCCGCACTCCGTGCAGAACTTCGTGCCCGGCTGCAGCATCGTCGCGCAACTCGTGCAGGCGACCTGTTGCACCATCTTGAAGCCGCATTCGGGACAGAACTTGCCGCCATGGCTCTCGGCCCGGCACTGCGGGCAGACCAGTTGCATGTCCTCGTCAACGGCGTGACGCCCGCCGCGCACTTTTCCCTCGGCCGTGGCGCGTTCCGACGCGGCGGACACTTCGCCCGCCGCGCGCGCCTGGGTGATCTTGACCTGAACGTTCGGCGCGCAGTTGAAACACAGGCCGTTCGCGGCGTCGAAACAAGTTGCGCATACATAGTCGTGGCAATTGCCGCAGCGATTGAAATGCGCCTTGCCGGCGGTGATCGCCTCGGTAAATGCTTCGTCGCGTGCACTGTGCCAGCCCGCCTCCGCCACCCCTGAGAGAACCCTGCCGGCATTGCCCAGCATGCCGCCGAACATGCTGGCGCCCTTCTGCAGCCAGCCCGAGGCCTGGGCGCTGCGGTAGGGCTTGAAATGGGTGCGCCAGCGGTCGCTGCAGCGTTCGCAATAAAACTCGAACTGGAATCCCGCGTCGACGCCTGTCGCATTGCTCAGGTCACGGACATTGTTCGCAAATTGGATCTCGGCCATGGGTGGTTCGCCTGTGGGTACACGAAAGCAGCGATTATAAGTAGTTAACAAAAAAACACCATGCGATCCGCATAGCGAACGCCGCCACGTCGTGCGTGTGCGACGCCGGGCCGCTTGCAACAATTTGCCAACAATAAACTGATCACTGCTAGGTTTTTTTATTGCCGGGTTTTGGTAGCATGCTCGAGTTTATTATCAGGCAAGGATGAGCCCATGAGTCAAACCACGCTGAACATCAACGGCAAGCGGCAGCAGGTCGATGTCGACGCCGACACCCCGCTGCTCTGGGTCCTGCGCGATGCGCTCGGCCTGGTCGGCGCCAAGTACGGCTGCGGCGCGGGCCAGTGCGGCGCCTGCACCGTCCACATCGACGGCGTGCCGTCCCGCTCCTGCCTGATCCCCGTGTCCAGCCTCGGCAAGCAGAAGATCGTCACCATCGAAGGCCTGGACAAGCACCACCAGCACCCGCTGCAGCAAGCCTGGCAGGAACTCGACGTGCCGCAGTGCGGCTATTGCCAGTCGGGCCAGATCATGAGCGCCTGCGCCCTGCTCAAGCAGCACCCGAAGCCGACCGACGCCCAGATCGACGAGGCGATGGCGGGCAACCTGTGCCGCTGCGCCACCTATACCCGCATCCGCGCCGGCATCCACCGCGCCGCCGAGGTCGCCGCCAACGGAAAGGGCAAGAAATGAGCGCCCCGGTTTCCGCTTCGCGCCGTCGCTTCCTGCGTACGGGCGCCATTGGCACCGGCGCACTCGTGATCGGCATGGGCGCCGGCGGCGCGCTGGCCGCTCCGGCCTCATCCGCCGCCGACGCCTTCACACCGAACGTCTTCATCCGCATCGACCGCAAGGGCATCGTCACCCTGGTGTCGAAGCAGCCGGAAATCGGCCAAGGCATCAAGACCTCGCTGCCGATGGTCATCGCCGAGGAACTCGAGATCGACTGGAAGGACGTGCGCATCGTCCAGGGCGACCTGAACCCGGCCTACGGCAGCCAGGGCGCCGGCGGCTCGACCTCGACCCCGACCAATTACGAAAATTTCCACCGCCTGGGCGCCGCCGCGCGCACCGTCCTGGTGCAGGCGGCGGCCCAGACCTGGGGCGTGCCGGTGTCCGAATGCACCGCGGCCCACGGCGCGGTCGTGCATGGTCCGTCGAAGCGCAAGCTCGGCTACGGCGCCCTGGTGCCGCTCGCCGCCACCCTGCCGGTGCCGGATGCGGCCACGGTCCAGCTGAAGGACCCGGCTACCTATAAACTGCTGGGCACCCGCATCGGCGGCGTCGACAACGCGGCCATCGTCAGCGGCAAGCCGCTGTTCGGCATCGACATCCAGCTGCCGGGCATGCTGTACGCGGTCTACGTCAAGTGCCCGGTGTTCGGCGGCAAGCCGGTGAGCGCCAACCTGGACGCGATCAAGGCTCTGTCCGGCGTGAAGGACGCCTTCATCGTCGAGGGCACCGACAACCTGAACGGCCTGCGTCCCGGCGTGGCGATCGTCGCCACCTCGACCTGGGCCGCCTTCAAGGCGCGCCGCGCGCTGGACGTGAAGTGGGACGAAGGCGTTGGCGCCAGCCACAGCTGGGCGGACTTCGCGGCCCAGGCCAAGGCTGCCGCCGGCAAGCCGGGCACGAACATGCTGCGCAAGGATGGCGACGTGGCGCAGGCATTCGCCGGCGCCGCGAAAACGGTCGAAGCCAGCTACAGCTACCCCTTCATCTCGCACGCCAGCATGGAGCCGCAGAACTGCACCGCCTGGTTCAAGCAGGATGGCACGCTGGAGCTGTGGGCGCCGACCCAGAACCCCGGTTCCGGCCAGGCCCTGGTGACCACGACTTTCGGCATTCCGAAGGAGAAGATCACGCTGCACATCATCCGCAGCGGCGGCGGCTTCGGCCGGCGCCTGAGTTCCGACTTCATCGTCGAGGCCACGGCGATTGCGCAGAAGGCCGGCGCACCGGTGAAGCTGACCTGGACCCGCGAGGACGACCTGCAGCACGACCACTTCCGCCCGGGCGGCTTCCACCACCTGCGCGGCGCGGTCGATGCCAATGGCAAGCTGGTCGGCTGGCACAACCACTTCGTCACCTTCGCCAACCGCGTCGAGCGCGAAGGCAAGTCCATCCTGCAGCCGGGCAGCGGCGGCAGCCTGTCCGGCGACGAGTTCCCGGGCCGCTGGCTGGCCAACTGCCTGCTGGAACAAACCGCGCTCGAATGCCGCATCCCGATGGGTCCGTGGCGCGCACCGGGCAGCAGCGTGTTTTCCTGGGTCTTCCACAGCTTCATCGACGAGCTGGCCCATGCGGCCGCCCGCGATCCGGTCGAATTCCGCCTGGAACTGCTGGGCGACAAGGACATCATGCCGGGCACGGGCGAGCGCGGCCAGCCTTATAGTGTGTCGCGCATGCGCAATGTCCTGAAAGCCGTGGCCGAGAAGGCGGACTGGGGCAAGCGCAAGTTCGGGCCCGGCCAGGGCGTGGGCGTCGCCTTCCACTTCAGCCACCGCGGCTACGTGGCCGAGGTGGCCGAGGTGACGGTATCGAAAGAAGGTCAGCTGAAGGTCGACCGCGTCGTGGTCGTGAGCGACATCGGCGCCCAGATCGTCAACCTGAGCGGCGCCGAAAACCAGGTGCAGGGCTCGGTGATCGACGGCCTGTCGACGCTGATGTACCCGGCGCTGGACATCGACAAGGGCCGCGTCGTGCAGAGCAACTTCCACGACTACCAACTGCTGCGCATGCCAGACACGCCCACGAAGATCGACATTCACTTCCTGAAGACGGACTATCCGGTGACCGGCCTGGGCGAACCCGTGCTGCCGCCGCTGGCGCCGGCCGTGTGCAATGCCATTTTCGCGGCAACCGGCAAGCGCGTGCGTGAGCTGCCGCTGAGCAAGACGGATCTGCGCTGGAGCTAAGCGGTTCCTGTAGGGTGGGCGGGTTTCCCGCCCACGCGTTCAAGCAGCCGCTGCGTCGCCGGGTGTCAGTGCCAGCGTGGTATGCATCAGTGCGTTGAACGCGTGACGGCAGAGCCGTCCACCCTGCGGCACTATGGGGGTCGAATGAAAATCATCGCGTCAAAGCACTTCACTTACCGGCTGGTCGAAGACGAACAGGGCAATTACGTCTTCCACCTCGTCGTCCCGGCAGTGCTCACGGCAGCAGCGGTCTACGAGAAACAAGTGATCCTACCGACCTTCCAAAAATGGATGGTCAAATTGTTTCCTCATACGATAGAACCTCTTGGCGAACGTCTGATCGCAGAGGAAAAAGCGCGTGCAGCCAAGGCGTTCGCACGCCGATGAATGTGCGGAAACAAGTAGGGTGGACGTGAAGCCGCCTTTCGCGGCTTGGCCCACCCCAAGTCCTTCGGCTGACTGAACGTTACAGCATCCCGCTGCGGCGCGCCGCCGCGTGCGCCGGATCGTTGTCCTTGGCGCCATGGTGCTCGAGGATCGCCGCGGCGCGCTCCAACTGGGCGGCGTCGACGGCGGTGACGGTGATGACGCACTTGCCGATCTCCAGCCCAGGCGTATACACGTCCTTGTAATCGGTGCCGCCCTTCACCGCCGGCGAATCGCCCACCGTGAAATTGGCCTCGGAAGGACCGGCCTCGTCGCCGGTATGGCTGATCTCGATCCCGTTCGCGTCGAATCCCTCCGCCAGCAGCGCCCGGCGCGCGGCCTCGGCGTCTTCGATTTTTTCCACTACACGTACGATCTGGTTCATGGTCGCTCCAATGTTACGTTTAAAACAACCGTACCAGAAACGCCTCCATGACGGCGCTCAGTCGGGCGGGTGGTCGGGCGGGTTGTCAGGGATCACCGCGGTCACCTCGATCTCGACCCGCGCCCGGTCTTCCATCAGCGCCGCCACCTGCACCGCGCTCATTGCCGGGTAGTGGCGCCCGATCACCTCGCGGTAGACC
Source organism: Massilia sp. (assembly GCA_003484545.1). Classification (GTDB taxonomy): domain Bacteria; phylum Pseudomonadota; class Gammaproteobacteria; order Burkholderiales; family Burkholderiaceae_D; genus Telluria. The sequence continues at coordinate 5,747 of DNCF01000173.1, forward strand.
GCGCCCAGCGTCGCGCCGGCGCCGAGGTATTCGCGCTTGTCCAGCACGTACCAGGTCATGCGCACGATGTGCTGCGGCCCGGCGCCGGCCTCGGCCAGCACCGCAACGATGTTCGCCAGCGCCTGGCGCGTCTGGGCGACGAAGTCGTCCGACTGGAAACGCCCTTCGGCGTCCCAGCCGACCATGCCGCTGACGTGCACCTGCACCCCGCGCGCGGCCACGCCGTTGGCGTAGCCCTTCGGGCGCGGCCAGCCGGAGGGCTGCAGCACCTGCATCAGTTCGCTCATGCCGGCCCCCGCGCCGCCTTGGCAGCGGCATGTTCGCCGAGCAGTTCGCGCGCGATGATCAGCTGCTGCACCTCGCTGGCGCCCTCGTAGATGCGCAGCGCCCGGATCTCGCGGTAGAGCGTTTCCACCGGCTGGCCGCTGACCACGCCCAGGCCGCCGAACATCTGCAGCGCGGCGTCGATCACGGCTTGCGCGTTCTCGGTGGCGCTCAGCTTGGCCATGGCCGCCGCGCGCGTGACGCGCCGGCCCTGGTCGCGCTCCCAGGCGGCGCGGTAGGTCAGCAGGGCCGCGGCGTCGATCCTGGTGGCCATCTCGGCCAGCTTGGCCTGGGTGATGTGGAAGTCGGCCAGGGTCTTGCCGAACATGCGGCGCGACGCGGCCCGGTCCAGCGCCTCGTCCAGCGCGCGCCGCGCGAAGCCGAGCGCGGCGGCCGCGACCGAGGTGCGGAACACGTCGAGCGTGGACATCGCCACCCTGACGCCCCGCCCCCCGG
>DNCF01000012.1 GCA_003484545.1 Massilia sp.
TCGCCGCGCGCGCGCAGGCGCCGCACCACTTCGAAGCCGTCGATGCCGGGCAGGCCGATGTCGAGCACGGCGACGGCGGGCTGGTTGCGTTGCAGGAGGAGATCGGCGTGCAGGCCGTCGCAGGCGAGCTCGACCTGCATGCCCTGGGCTTGCAAGGTGCGGCTCAGGCCGTCGGCGAGGACGGCATCGTCTTCCACGAGCAGGATATGCATGCGCGAACGGTATCAAGGGAAAAAGCGTTGGCGCACATTATGGGGCAAATCCGTTTCCTGACCCAAACAAAGGGGGAAGAAGGGGAATGATTTGGTGCATCTTTCCTAGTAGGACTGGACTGACAAAACATCCTACGTCCAGCCTACACGGGGGCAACCCCTAATCTTATGTTCGGCAACAGACTATAGCTTTAATGTACACCCATCGCGATGAGGCAATGTCAACAGTGCCTCCAGCAATCGCCCCTGACGTAGTAAAGCTAGAGATAAGAGGACAGAAAATGAACAACGCTCAACTTGGTGGTGCCACGCAAAAAGCGCAATCGGTCAACCAGATTCCTTCGACCAAGGAGGAACTCAAAGCTGCGTCGCGTCCAGTTGTCAGTGTCAGCGGTACCCAGCAGAACGAACTGCTGGCCGCGCTTCCGCGCCATGACCTGGAAACCCTGTTCGAGCACCTGGAACTGGTTCCCCTGCCATTTGGCAAGGAACTGTTTGAGTATGGCAGCAAATTGGAATACGTGTATTTTCCGACGACGGCAATCGTGTCGCTGCTGTATGTGATGGAAGACGGCGCCACGACCGAGATCGCCGTCGTAGGACATGAAGGCGTGGTCGGTGTCTCGCTGTTCATGGGCGAGCGCGCCATGTGCAGCGCCGTCGTGCAGAGCGCCGGCTACGGCTACCGCCTGAAAACCCAGTACCTGCGTGACGCGTTCATGGCGGGCGGCGCCCTGCCCCAGCTCCTGATGCGTTACACCAACGCCCTGTTTGCCCAGATGGCCCAGAACGCCGTCGGCGGCCGCCACAGCTCGATCGAGCAGAAACTGTGCCGCTGGCTGCTCGACCGCCTGGATCGTTCGCCGGGCAACGAGCTGAAGGTGACCCAGGAACTCATCTCCATCATGCTCGGCGTGCGCCGCGAGAGCATCACCGCCGCCGCCGGCAAGCTGCAGGACGAAGGCCTGATCCAGTACCGCCGCGGCAACATCACGGTCCTCGACCGCGCCGGCCTGGAAGAATACGCGGGCGAATGCTACAAGGTCGCCAAGACCGAATACGACCGCCTGCTGATGGACGTGGCAGCCCGCTAAGGCAGCACGGAAGGGTGGCGCCCGTCAGGCGCGCCCGCCCCTTCCACCCGCCGAGGCCGCTTCCAGGCCGAGGTCTTCCCCAAGATCGTCGTTCCCCATCGCCGGCAAGACTGGCGATGGGACCGGCGATTTTCCTTTAAGCGCATCCGCCATGGCGTGCACCGACGCGGCCGCGAATTGCGGCGCGACAGGCGCTGCCGGCGCGGCAACGGCCTGCGCGTCAAGCGGAATGTTGGCGCGCACGCAAGTTCCAACCCCGTTCACGCCGCGGCTGACGTCGAGTTTTCCTCCCAGCAGCAACGCGCGCTCGCGCATGCCCAGCAGGCCGTGCGATTTCGAGCGCGTCAGGGCGTCCGGTGGAATGCCGACGCCGTCGTCCGTGACCTCCAGGCTCAGCTCGCCGCCCTCCTGCCCCAGGTGGACGATCACGTTGCGCGCCTGGGCGTACTTGGCGATGTTGTTGAGCGACTCCTGGACGATGCGGAACAGCGCGATCGCATGCATGGGGCCGGCGGCATCGATATCGCCTTCGACCAGCACGTCGCAATCGAGCCCGGTGACGCGGGCGTAATCCTCGCAATAACTCTGCACCGCGGCAGCCAGGCCCAGGTTGTCGAGCAGGCTCGGACGCAGGTCCTCGACGATGCGGCGCTTCAGCTGCACGGTGTCGACCAGGGTGCCGCGCGCCCGGCCCAGCATGGCCGCCAGGTCCGGCCGGCTGTCGCGCAATTGCTCGGCAACGCTGTTCAAGTCCATGCCGATGGCCGTCAGGTTGGCGCCCATCTCGTCGTGCAGCTCGCGCGCCAGCTTCGATTTTTCCTCTTCCGACACGTGGATCAGGTGGCGCGACAGCACCGACAACTGCTCGGTGCGCCGCGCAACGATGAGTTCCAGTTGCTCGTTGGCCTGCTGCAGCGCGTGTTCGGCATCGATGCGGGCGGCGAAGCTGCTCCGGATCAGGCGGTAGAACAGCAGCAGGACGAAGATCGCGGCCGCGTTGATGCCCAGGCCGAGCATGACCGCGTGCTGGTATTGGTCGTAGAAGCCGGCGCTGCGCGCTTTCAGCAATTCGTTCTGTTCGCTGAGCATGATCACCACCTGCAGGCGGATCTCGTCGCTGTCGCCGTCGCTGGGCGCGCCGGTAATGGTGAGGATGTCGTTCAGCCCGCCCTGGCGATAGATGGCCAGTGCCTGCTGCATCATGCCGAGCTGGCGTTCGACCAGCACCCGCAGTTGGGACAGGTTCTTCTGTTGCGACGGATTATCCGCAAGCAAGGTGCCGAGCTTGCGCAACTGGTTGTCGATACGGGTCGGCGCCATCTGCACGCTGCCGAGGTAGATCTCCGAGCCCGAGAGAAAATAGCCGCGTAGATTGCTTTCGGCATCGGTCACGAGCAGGTTCAAGTGTTGCAGCTCGTCCGTGACCTGGGAAGTCTGCTCCTGCAGGGTGTTGGCGGCCTTCAGGCCGCCCAGGTTGTGCAGCAGGAAGTAGCCGTTGACCACCAGGATCAGCACGCAGACAAAACACAGCAGTGTCTTGTACAGCGGCAGCGCACGCGCGCGCTGGGGAGCGGGGTCAAGGGTGAAGTACATCTGCTGGGTTCCTTTCGCGCAACAAGCGGACCGGGCCGATTATAGCCCCGGACGGGATCAAGCGCAGCCGCCAGGGGCTGGAGTGTAGGCGGGAGGAAACAGAAAGCGCGTGAGCGGCAAGCATTCACCGGGAAACCGGTCACGGCGCGAGGACTTGCGTGCGGCTGGCGCGGCATGCTACTTGAAACCGCCGATGGCCGCATGATGCCGGCCGAGGCCGGCAAAAGGCGGACGCCGGGCGGCGTCCGCATCCTGCTTAGTCGAGCAGGTTATTCTTCATTGCGTAATAGGTCAGGTCGCTGTTCGACTGCAGGCCCATCTTTTCCATGATGCGGGTGCGGTAGGTCGACACGGTCTTGATCGACAGCGAGAGCGCATTGCCGATGTCGGACACGGTCGCGCCCTTGGCCAGGCGCAGGAATACCTGGAACTCGCGGTCCGACAGCTCGGTGTGCAGCGCGGTGTTCGGGTCGCGGTCGAAGCTCTGGGCCAGCAGTTCGCCGACGGTCGACGACACGTAGCGGCGGCCCTGGTAGACGGTACGCACGGCGGTCTTGAGCTCGTCCGCGTCGCACTCCTTGTTCAGGTAACCGTTTGCGCCCATCTTGAACAGGTTGAGCGCATATTGTTGTGCCGGATAGCCGGAGAGAATCAGCACCGGCAGGTTCGGCTGGCCCTGGCGGATGGTGCGCAGGATATCGATCCCGCTCTGGTCTGGCATGGCGATGTCGAGCAGCAGCACATCGCAGATTTCGCGACGGGCAATGTCCAGCGCCTCCCGGCCGGTGGCGCCTTCGGCGACGACTTCGAACTCGCCGGAGGACGAGAAAATCTGTTTGAAACCTGCTCGAACTATCTGGTGATCGTCACAAATGGCAACGCGTATCATTGTCTTCCCTTAAATTTTCCTGGCACAGGAAAGAGCCGGAGGAACGTTCTCACGCCCGGCTGTCATGCGTTGGATGAGCTAAGCGCATGTAACATTTTAGCACTTCGCGGCACTAGTACAACAGCCGCACGAATGCATGAGTTAAGCCGGACTTAAGACCTGTTCCCGTAGAGAATGAGTCGTTGCTGACGCACATGTCGCCATCAATGTAACCCCATGACCGGGACAGCACTAAGCCGGGCGCGAACCGTGTTTTAACAATGCGAGAATACCGAGCAGTTCTTCGCGCAGCTTCGGCACGTCGACAGTCGGCGCTTCCTCGATCGGGGCTGGTTCGATGCCGCCGGCCAGGTCGCTGGCACGGCTGTCGAGGCGGTTGCGGGCGCCGCTGATGGTGAAGCCTTGCTCGTACAGCAACTCGCGGATGCGCCGGATCAGCAGCACTTCGTGGTGCTGGTAGTAACGGCGGTTACCACGGCGTTTGACTGGCTTCAGCTGAGTAAATTCCTGTTCCCAGTAGCGCAGCACATGCGGCTTGACCCCGCACAATTCGCTGACTTCGCCGATCGTGAAGTAGCGCTTGGCCGGGATGGGCGGCAGCGCAGCGAGTTCGTTCTTGTTCGGACGGTCGTTCATGGCTCACTTATGCGGCGCGCGCCAGGGATGCCGGACTGGTCTCTTCGACCATGCCCTTCAACTTCTGGCTGGCGTGGAAAGTCACGACGCGGCGCGCCGTGATCGGGATTTCTTCCCCGGTTTTCGGATTGCGGCCAGGCCGCTGCGGCTTGTCGCGCAACTGGAAGTTGCCGAAGCCCGACAGCTTGACGGCCTCGCCGCGCTCGAGCGCGTTACGGATTTCGTCGAAGAAGGTTTCGACCATGTCCTTGGCCTCGCGCTTGTTCAGGCCGACCTGCTCGAACAGCAGCTCGGCCAGCTCGGCCTTGGTGAGGGTCGGCAGGTCCTTCTCGGCTTCCTTCCGTACCCGCGCCACCTGCATCGCGCGCTGCAGGTCGGCCGCCAGTGCCTCCTGGAATACGGCCGTGTCTACGTCGTTATGGTTAATTTTGAAGCCCTGCCTTCAGATCAAACGTGTTTTGGAAATTACCCGCGCAATTTAGCGCTGTGTTTTTCTTTTGCCGCCTCGGCCACGGCGGCCATCACGGCCTCCACGGCGTCGTCCTGCAAGGTCGATTGAGTATCTTGCAAGCTAAAGCGGAAAGCAAGCGATTTTTCGTCCGCTTCCAGTCCCTTGCCGCGGTATTCATCAAACAAAACAACGGCTTGCAGAATCTTGCCGTTCGGATGCGCGCTGGCGGCGGCGCTCAGGGAATCGAGCACGGCCTGGGCCGGCACGTCCTGTTTCACCACCAGCGCCAGGTCGCGCGTGGCGCCCGGGAACTTCGAAATCTCGCTGTAGCGCGGCACCGAACGCGCCTGCAGCGCGGCGGCGTCGACCTCGAACAGCACCGGCGCCTGCGGCAGGTCATACTTCTGCAGCCAGCGCGGATGCAGTTCGCCGATGAAACCGACGACCTTGCCATCGACTTCCACGCTCGCGCAGCGGCCCGGATGCAGCGCCGGATGCTCAGCCTTGTTGAAGCGTACCACACGTGGCGCAAACAGGGCTTCCAGGTCGGCTTTCACGTCGAAGAAGTCGACCGCGCGGGCTGCGACGCCCCACTGCTCGTCCACGGCCGGGCCGTAGGCGATGGCGCCGACGCGCTTGGGCTGGTCGAAGCCGGCCACCGACAGCGGGCCGTCGACGGCGTCCGGGTTACGCTGGAACACGGCGCCGACTTCGAACACGCGCACGCGACCGGCCTTGCGGTTCAGGTTGTAGCGCACGTTGGCCAGCAGGCCGCCGATCAGGGTCGAGCGCATCACGCTCATCTGGCTGGCGATCGGGTTGCGCAGCTTGATCGGCTGCGCGTTGGCGGCGAAGTCCTGCTCCCAGGCGCTTTCCACGAAGCTCATGTTGACGACTTCCTGGTAACCCAGGTCGGCCAGCTGGTGGCGGACCGCGAACAGCGAGCGCGTGTTTTCCGGCTCGATCAGCATCGCCGACGGCGCCACCGGCGGATTGGCCGGGATGTTTTCGAAACCGTAGACGCGCGCCACTTCCTCGATCAGGTCTTCCTCGATCTCGATGTCGAAGCGGTAGGACGGCGCGGTGACGGCGAACTGGCCCTCCTCGCGGATGAACGGCAGGCCCAGGCGCGTGAAGATGTCGGCCACCATGTCGTCGGTGATCGCGACGCCGATGACCTTGGCGGCACGCGCGGTGCGCAGCACGACCGGCGCGCGTTGCGGCAGGTTGACGACCTGGTCGTCGACCGGACCGACCCTGGTCTCGGCGGTGCCGCAGATCTCGACGATCAGGGCGGTGATGCGCTCGATGTGCTCGACGGTGGTCGCGAAGTCGACGCCGCGCTCGAAGCGGTGCGCGGCATCGGTCGAGAAGTTGTAGCGGCGGGCGCGGCCCTGGATCGCGTTCGGCCACCAGAAGGCCGCTTCCAGGTAGATGTCGGTGGTGTCGAGCGTCACGGCGGTGGAATCGCCACCCATGATGCCGGCCAGCGATTCGATCTCCTTGTCGTCGGCGATCACGCCGACCCACTCGTCGACCTCGATGGTGTTGCCGTTCAGGAGTTTTACGCGCTCGCCTTTCCTGCCCCAGCGTACGTCCATGGAACCGTGGATCTTGGCCAGGTCGAACACGTGCGAGGGCTGGCCCACTTCCAGCATGACGTAGTTGGAAATGTCGACCAGGGCCGAGACCGAGCGCTGGCCCGAGCGTTCCAGGCGGCGCTTCATCCATTCCGGCGTCGCGGCCTTCGCATTCAGGCCGCGGATCACGCGGCCGCTGAAGCGGCCGCACAGTTCCGGCGCGGAGACTTTGACCGGCAGGATTTCGTCGGTGGTGACGGCGACCGGGCGCGCGGCCGGGAAGGTCAGCGGCGAGCCGGTCAGCGCGGACACTTCGCGCGCCACGCCCAGCACCGACAGGCAGTCCGCCTTGTTCGGGGTCAGCTTGATGGTGAACTTCAGGTCGTTCAGGCCGAGGTAGTCGCGGATGTTCGTGCCGACCGGCGCGTCTTCCGGCAGTTCCATCAGGCCGCTGCTCTCTTCCGAGATTTTCAATTCCTTCGCCGAGCACATCATGCCCTGCGACTCGACGCCGCGCAGCTTGCCGACCTTGATCTCGAAGGGCTTGCCGTCAAGCCCCGGCGGCAGCACGGCGCCGGCCTTGGCGCAGATCGCCTTCATGCCCGCGCGCACGTTCGGCGCGCCGCAGACGATGTTCAAGAGCGTGCCAGTACCCACGTCGACCTGGCACACGTTCAGGCGGTCGGCGTTCGGGTGCTTCGCCACTTCCACCACTTCGGCCACCACCACGTTCGAGAACGGCGGCGCGACCGCTTCCACTTCCTCGACTTCGAGGCCGGACATCGTCAGCAGGTGGGCCAGTTCGTCCGAATTCATTTTCGGATCGACCAGGGAACGGAGCCAGTTTTCGGAGAATTGCATAATCTTTTTACCTTGTAGCTGCGCTATTTATCAGGTTTTCTTATAAATGACCGAGGAAGCCGGAGCACGCTCCACGGCTTCCTTCAGGATCACTTCAATTGAACTGTTTCAGGAAACGGAGATCGCCCTCGTAGAACAGCCGCAGATCGTTGATTCCATAACGCAGCATCGTCAAACGCTCGAGGCCGGAGCCGAACGCGAAACCGATGAATTTTTCCGGGTCCAGGCCGAAGTTGCGCACCACGGTCGGGTGGACCTGTCCGGCGCCCGACACTTCCAGCCAGCGACCTTTCAGCGGCCCCGAACCAAAGGCGATGTCGATCTCGGCCGAGGGTTCCGTGAACGGGAAGTAGGACGGACGGAAACGCACCTGCAGGTCGTCGGTCTCGAAGAAGGCCTTCACGAAGTTCAGGTAGACGCCCTTCAGATCGGCGAAGGAGATGTCTTCGCCGATCCACAGGCCTTCGACCTGGTGGAACATCGGCGAGTGGGTGGCGTCGGAGTCGACGCGGTAGGTGCGGCCCGGCGCGATCACCTTGATCGGCGGCGTATGGGTGCGGGCATAGCGCACCTGCATCGGGCTGGTGTGGGTGCGCAGCAGCAGCGGCTTGCCCGTGCTGTCCTCGCCCTCGATATAGAAGGTGTCCTGCATCGAACGCGCCGGGTGGTTCTCGGGGCTGTTCAGGGCGGTGAAATTGGTCCAGTCGGTCTCGATTTCCGGGCCGTCGGCCACGTCGAAGCCGATCGAGCGGAAGATCTGCTCGACGCGCTCCCAGGTGCGCATCACCGGGTGGATGCCGCCCATCGAGCGGCCGCGGCCCGGCAGGGTCACGTCGATCGCTTCGGCGTTCAGGCGCGCTTCCAGCTGGGCGTTGGCCAGGGCCTCGCGGCGCGCGGTCAGTGCCTGTTCGATTTTTTCTTTTGCGGCATTGATCAGGGCGCCCTGGGCCTTGCGCTGTTCGGGCTCGAGCTTGCCGAGGCCCTTCATCAGTTCGGTCACCTGGCCGGTCTTGCCCAGGTACTTCGCCTTTGCGTTTTCCAGCGCGGCCGCGTCAGGGGCGGCGCCAAAGTCAGCCTGTGCCGAGACGACGAGTTCTTCCAGCGAGTTCATGCGTATTCTTTTCCTGTCTTTGTAGTGGCAGGAGAGCCACAGGATCTCGAAAAAGCGTAGCGAGCGGCAGCAATGTTGTCCGAGAAGCGGAGCTGTACGAGTAGTACAGCGAGCATCGCAGGACAACAGTGCAACGCGCAGTAGCTTATTCGAGGTCCCACCACAATCAAAAACGGGGCATAGGTCTGAACCTCTGCCCCGCTTCTAAAGCGCCGCGTTACCGCGGCACTGATCTTGCAAACCGGTTGCTTTAGGCAGCCAGCTTGGCCTTGACGGTGTTGACAATCGCGGCGAACGCCGGCTTGTCGTGCACAGCCATGTCGGCCAGGACTTTACGGTCCAGTTCAATCGCGGACTTCTTCAGGCCGTTCATGAACGCGCTGTAGGTCATGCCGTGCGAACGCGAAGCCGCGTTGATACGGGTGATCCACAGTGCGCGGAAGACGCGCTTCTTGTTGCGGCGGTCGCGGTATGCGTACTGGCCAGCGCGCATGACTGCTTGCTTGGCAATACGGAATACTTTGCTGCGACGGCCACGGTAGCCTTTGGCAAGCTCAAGAACTTTCTTATGACGGGCACGTGCAGTAACCCCACGTTTTACTCGAGGCATATTCGCTCCTTAGTGTGAGATTAAGCAGATGGCATCATGCGGTAGACGCTGGTCACGTCCGACGCATTGATGTTACGGGTGCCGCGCAGCTGGCGCTTGTTCTTGGTGGTCTTCTTGGTCAGGATGTGACGCTTGAACGCCATGCCCGACTTGACGGTACCGCCCGGACGCACGCGAAAACGCTTCTTCGCGGAGCTCTTGGTTTTCATTTTTGGCATAGTCTTCTGTCCTTTGACGGACAGCCTCATATGTAACAGGATTGCAGGTGGCGGCAACGCCGCTCTTGGATGCCTGCTTTCACTTGTTTTGCAGCGAACGCTGGGCTCACTACAACCTGTTTCGAGAAACAGGAACCGTAGATTCTAGCACAGGTTGCGGGGAAATAGTGTTGTGGATCAGGGGTTTGTAGGGTGGGCTCTCGAGCCCACGCGGCAGAGCGGCCGATCAGCCGCACCAGACGAAACATCGGATTCGTCCGCATCCCGGATACGCCTCGACGGCGCAGGCAAGGACACGGTGAGACTGCGTGGGCTCAAGAGCCCACCCTACGAAAAACCAACACCGAAACGACAAAGGCCAGGGCCGGCGCGGCAGCTTGCGCTGCGGCGCCGGACCCGGCCCATGGCGAATCTGGCGAAACGAAGAATTACTTCTTCTTTTTCGGCGCGATGATCATGATCATCTGGCGCCCTTCCATCTTCGGGAACTGCTCGACCTGGCCGTAAGGCTCCAGGTCGGCCTTCAGGCGCTCGAGCATGCGGAACCCGATGTCCTGGTGCGCCATCTCGCGGCCGCGGAAGCGCAGCGTGATCTTGGTCTTGTCGCCCTCGTCCAGGAACTTGATGAGGTTGCGCAGCTTGATGCTGTAGTCGCCCTCGTCGGTACCCGGACGGAACTTGACTTCCTTGACCTGGATGACCTTCTGCTTCAGCTTGGCTTCGTGGGCCTTCTTCTGCTCCGAGTACTTGAACTTGCCGTAGTCCATCAGACGGCAAACCGGCGGCGTCGCGTTCGGCGCGATTTCCACCAGGTCGACGTTCTTTTCCTCGGCCATGCGGAACGCTTCCGCCAGGCTCACGATGCCCAGCGGTTCGTTGTCCACACCGTTCAGGCGCATTTCCGGATAAGTGATCTCGCCGTTGATGCGATGCTGTTTGTCAGTAGCTATGTCTATTCCTTCGAAAGTATTAAATTTGACCGGGCGTATTGTAGCGTTTATTTCGCTTTCGCAGCGACTTCGCCTACCAGACGCTCCACGAGCGCGTCGACCGGCATGACACCCAGGTCGACGTTGCCGCGGGCACGCACGGCCACCGTATTCGCTTCACGTTCCTTGTCGCCAACCACCAGGATGTACGGCAGTTTTTGGACGGAATGTTCGCGAATTTTATAAGTAATCTTCTCGTTCCGCAAATCAGCGTGAACGCGCAGGCCAGCTTGACGCAGCTTTGCTTCCACCTGTTTGACGTAATCGGCTTGCGCGTCGGAAATGTTCAGCACCGCGACCTGGACCGGGGCCAGCCACAGCGGCAGCGCGCCGGCGTAGTTCTCGATCAGGATGCCGATGAAGCGCTCCATCGAGCCGACGATCGCGCGGTGCAGCATCACCGGGACCTTGCGGGTGTTGTCTTCCGCGACATATTCGGCGCCCAGGCGGCCCGGCATCGAGAAGTCGACCTGCATGGTGCCGACCTGCCATGGACGGCCCAGGCTGTCCTTCAGGTGGTACTCGATCTTCGGGCCGTAGAAGGCGCCCTCGCCCGGCAGCTCGGTCCATTCCACGCCGCAGCTGCGCAGCGCCGAACGCAGGGCTTCCTCGGCCTGGTCCCAGACCTCGTCCGAACCGATGCGGCTTTCCGGACGCAGGGCGATCTTGACGTCGATGTTGCCGAAGCCGAAGTCGTCGTAGACCTTCATCGCCTGGGCGTGGAAGGCGGTCACTTCGCCGGCGATCTGGTCCTCGGTGCAGAACACGTGGCCGTCGTCCTGGGTGAAGCCGCGCACACGCATCAGGCCGTGCAGCGCGCCCGAGGACTCGTTGCGGTGGCACTGGCCGAACTCGCCGTAGCGCAGCGGCAGGTCGCGGTACGAACGCAGGCCGGCGTTATAGATCTGCACGTGGCCCGGGCAGTTCATCGGCTTCAGAGCGTAGGTGCGGTTCTCGGAATCGGTCGTGAACATGTTGTCACGATAGTTATCCCAGTGGCCGGTCTTCTGCCACAGCGAGACGTCGATGATCTGCGGCGCCTTGACTTCGTTGTAGCCGGTGGTCTGGTAGGTCTTGCGCATGTACTGCTCGACCTGCTGCCAGATGGTCCAGCCCTTCGGGTGCCAGAAGATCAGGCCCGGCGCCTCGTCCTGGAAGTGGAACAGGTCCAGTTGCTTGCCGAGTTTGCGGTGATCGCGCTTCTCGGCTTCTTCCAGCATGTGCAGGTACTGCTCCTGGTCTTCCTTCTTGGCCCAGGCGGTGCCGTAGACGCGCTGCAGCATCTCGTTGTTCGAGTCGCCGCGCCAGTAGGCGCCGGCCAGCTTCATCAGCTTGAAGACCTTCAGCTTGCCGGTCGAGGGCACGTGCGGGCCGCGGCACAGGTCGGTGAAGCCGCCTTCCGAGTACAGCGACACGTCCTCGTTCGCCGGGATCGAAGCGATGATCTCGGCCTTGTAGTCCTCGCCGATCGACTTGAAGTAGGCCACGGCCTCGTCGCGCGGCAGCACCTTGCGGGTGACCGGCTCGTCCTTCTTGGCCAGTTCCTGCATCTTCTTCTCGATCGCCTGCAGGTCTTCCGGGGTGAACGGACGCTTGTACGAGAAGTCGTAGTAGAAGCCGTTGTCGATGACCGGGCCGATGGTGACCTGGGCTTCCGGGAACAGCTCCTTGACCGCGTAGGCCAGCAGGTGGGCGGTCGAGTGGCGGATGACGTCCAGGCCTTCCGGGTCCTTGTCGGTCACGATGGCGAGGTCGGCATCGGATTCGATCAGGAAGGAGGTGTCGACCACCTTGCCGTTGACCTTGCCGGCCAGGGCCGCCTTGGCCAGGCTGGGGGCGATATTCTGGGCCACCTGGGCCACCGTCACCGGTCCTTCGAATTGACGGCTGGAGCCGTCCGGAAGTCGCACGTTCAACATCTTGATCTCCAATCGGCGCCGCTCGCGCCCGCTAAGATTGATAAATTTGAAATGGAAAAAATAGGGGCGAAAAAAAACGCGCACCAGGCGCGTTTTCTTCAGTGTTGTCGAGTCTGTTCGGACAAAAGGCCACCGTACCGCGTCTAGCGATTCCCCCACAACCAGGTTGTAGTTCGCGGTGTCATAACCGTTTGTGCCTTTCTCGCTCTTACTGACGACAAGAGCGGAAAACCGGAGTTTCCCGCGCTCGCCTGTGTATTCTGGTGGGCGGTGCAGAATTCGAATCTGCGACCCCTTGGATGTCGACCAAGTATTCTAACCAGCTGAACTAACCGCCCGATGACGTGCATTATAGAGACAGCGCGCCGCGCGTGCAAGGGTTGATCGGAATTAAGTAAAAGCGGGCTGGCCGGCTGCCCTCCCCCTGCGGCCGCCGTGGCCGATATCCATTACACTTCGGGATTGTCGAAACCTTACGCAATGCCTATGCCAGCCCAGCACGACGCGCCCACCTCCGAACACCTGCACGCCCACCTCGACGGCGACGCCCGCCATGGCCACACCATCGAGTCGCGCAGCCACAAGGCCCTCTCCTTCGCGCTGGTGCTGACCCTGGTGTTCGCGCTGGTCGAAGTCGTCACCGGCTTCGTCTCGAATTCGCTGGCCCTGATTTCCGACGCCGGCCACATGGTGACCGACGCCGCCGCCCTCGGCCTGGCCCTGCTGGCCCAGCTGATCGCGCGGCGCCCGCCGTCGAGCCGCCATTCCTTCGGCTTCGTGCGCGCCGAAGCGCTGGCCGCCTTCGTCAACTGCCTGGCGATGCTGGCGCTGGTCGCCTGGATCGTCTACGAGGCGGTGCAGCGCCTGACCCATCCGGAACCGGTGCAGGGCGGCGTGGTCCTGGTGGTGGCGGCGCTGGGCGCGGCCATCAATATCGTGGTCGCCTGGGTGCTCTCGCGCGACACGGACAGCATCAACACCCGCGCCGCCCTGGTCAACGTGCTGGGCGACCTGCTCGGCTCGGTCGCCGCGATCGCCGCCGGCGCCATCATCTATTTCACCGGCTGGGTGCGGATCGACCCGATCCTCTCGATCTTCGTGTCGCTGCTGATCCTGAAGTCGACGGTCGGCATCCTGCGCGAGTCCTACCATTTCCTCATGGAAGGCGTACCCCACGGCATCGACTACCTGCAGGTCGGCGCCGACCTGGCCGAGGTAGAGGGCGTGCTCTCGGTCCACGACCTGCACGTCTGGGACATGTCGCCCGGCCATCCCGCCCTGATCGGCCACCTGGAAATCGCCGATTTGGCCGAATGGCCGGCCGTGCTGCGCCGGGTGAAGGCCATGCTGCTCGACAAGCACGGCATCGACCACGTGACCCTGCAGCCCGAGGCCTTGGACGGCAAGTCGCTGTAAGCATCTTCTTACCCGACCTGGGCACGCGCGCCGATGGAAGGCCAGCGCGCGCTTCCCGATAATCGGTGCATGGATGACATCACCGAACACGTCTTCGACACCCTGATCATCGGCGGCGGCCCCGGCGGGCTGACGGCCGCCATCTACCTGCGCCGCTTCACCCGCAACATCGTGCTGGTCGACAAGGGCAACAGCCGTCTCTGCCTGATCCCCGTCTCGCACAACTATCCGGGCTTCCCCGAAGGCGTGCCGGGATCGCAGCTGCTGGTCAATCTCACCGAGCAACTGAAACGCTATGGCGGCGAGGTGCGCCAGGGCGAGATCACCGGGCTGCGCCTGGAGGATGGCGCTTTCGTGGGCGACTACCTCGACGACGAAGGCAACATCCGCCCGATCCGGGCGCTGACCGTGCTGCTCGCCACCGGCGTCGCCGATGCCGGGTTGCCGATCGAGAACTGGCGCGAGGCGGTCGCCGCCGGCGCCGTGCGCCTGTGCCCGGTGTGCGACGGCTACGACGTGATGGACCGGCGCATCGCCGTGGTCACCTCGGAAACCAACCCGGTCGGGCACGCGCTCTTCATGCGCTCCTTCAGCGCCGACGTCACCCTGTTCGACCGCGGCAAGGAATCGATGCTGAGCGAGGACGAGCGGCGGAGAATCGAAGTGGCCGGGGTGCGCTACGTCGAGTCGCCGCTGCTGGGCGTGACGATGAGCCCGGAAATGAAGCCGGTCCTGAACACGGCCGACGGCGAAAGCCGCGAATTCGACGTGTTCTACCCGATGCTGGGCGAGTCGGCGCGCTCGAAGCTGGCCGCCGACCTCGGCGCCGAGACCGGCGACTGCGACAAGCTGGTGGTCGACGACCACCAGCGCACCGCGGTGCCCGGCCTGTACGCCATCGGCGACGTGGTGATGGGCCTGAACCAGATCGCGGTGGCCGCCGGCCAGGCCGCAATCGCGGCCACCGCCATCCATAACGCCCTGCCCTGGGC
>DNCF01000011.1 GCA_003484545.1 Massilia sp.
CCGGCTCGCCCCGCAGCCGAAACTGGCCCAGGCCACGCAAGACGCCGTGCAGCCTCCCGGCGCCGCGGGGCGCCAGGAGGCGCGGCCATGAACGTCTCGCGCTTCTGCATCGACCACCCGATCTTCGCGTCGGTGATCTCGATCGTGATCACGCTCGCCGGCGCGGTGGCGATGTTCAAGTCGCCGGTGGCGCAATACCCCGACATCACGCCGCCGCAGATCACGGTCAGCGCCACCTATCCCGGCGCCGACGCCAGCGTGGTGGCCAACAACGTGGCCGCGCCGATCGAGCAGCAGGTCAACGGCGCCGACAACATGATCTACATGAACTCGTCGAGCTCGTCGACCGGCAACCTGACGCTGAACGTGTTCTTCGAGATCGGCACCGACCCCAACCTGGCCCAGGTCGACGTCCAGAACCGCGTCAACCTGGCGCTGCCGCAACTGCCGTCGGCGGTGTCCGCGCAAGGCGTGCAGGTGCAGAAGAAGTCCTCGGCCTTCATGATGGTGATCGCGGTGTACTCGCCGGGCGAGCGCTACGACCCGGTGTACGTCGCGAACTACACCAACATCTATATCCTTGACGCGCTCAAGCGCATCCCCGGCGCCAACCAGACCAGCATCTTCGGCACGCCCGACTACGCAATGCGCATCTGGCTGAAACCGGACCGCATGGCCCAGCTGGGCGTGACCGCGAGCGAGGTCCAGCAGGCGGTGGCGGCCCAGAACCAGCAGTACGCGGTGGGCCGCCTCGGGCAGTCGCCGACCGGGAAGCCGGTCGAGCAGTCGTTCCCGGTCACCACCTCGGGCCGCATGACCGAAGCTTCCGAGTTCGACAACATCATCATCCGCGCCGCCAGCGGCGGCGCCGCCATCGTGCGCCTGAAGGACATCGGCCACGCCGCGCTGGGCCAGAAGGATTACTCGATCCGCGGCACCTACCAGGGCCGGCCGGCGACCATGCTGGCGGTCTACCAGCAGCCGGGCGCGAACGCGCTCGACGTCGCCCGGCAGGTAAAGGCGACGCTGGCGTCGATGCAGAAGGAATTCCCGGAGGGGCTGGAATACAAGATCGTGATGGACACCACCAACTTCACGCGCGCCTCGATCGCCGACGTGGTGAAGACCTTCTTCGAGGCGGTGTTCCTGGTGGTGCTGGTGGTCTACCTCTTCCTGCAGAGCCTGCGCGCCACCCTGATCCCGGTGCTGGCGGTGCCGGTGTCGATCGTCGGCACCTTCATCGGCATGCAGGCGCTCGGCTTTTCGATCAACATGCTGACCCTGTTCGGCATGGTGCTGGCGATCGGCATCGTGGTCGACGACGCGATCGTCGTCATCGAGAACGTCGAGCGCAACATGACGGTCCACCACCTGCCGCCCAAGGAGGCGGCCAAGCGCGCCATGGACGAGGTGTCGGGTCCGGTGATCGCGATCGTGCTGGTGCTGTGCGCGGTGTTCGTGCCTGTGGCCTTCCTCGGCGGGATCACCGGCCAGCTCTACAAGCAGTTTGCGATCACCATCGCGATCTCGGTGGTGATCTCGGGGATCGTCGCGCTCACCTTGTCGCCGGCGCTGGCGGCGCTGCTCCTGAAGCCCGCCCACGGCAAGAAGAACCGCTTCTTCCGCTGGTTCGAGCGCAGCTTCGAGCGCATGACGGCCGGCTATACGCGCGGCGTGGCCCTGGCGATCAAGCGCGCCGGGGTCGCGCTGCTGCTGTTCGCCGGCATGATCGCGCTCTCGGTCGGCATGCTGAGCCGGGTCCCGGGCGCCTTCCTGCCGCCCGAGGACCAGGGCTACTTGCTGGGCGCCGTGATCATGCCCGATTCGGCCAGCCTGGACCGCACCGGCGAGGTCGGCAAGCGCGTGACCGAGCATTTCGTCAAGCACCCGGCGGTCGAAGGGGTGGCCGTGATCGACGGCTACAGTCTGCTGGACAACCAATCCAAGAACAACGCCGGCACCTTCTTCGTGGGCTTCAAGGACTTCGACGAACGCTATACCTCGGCCAACATCCGCACCCAGAACGCGCGCGCGGTGCTGCAGGAAGCCGCCGCCAAGCTGGGCGGCGATCCGCGCGCGCTGGTGTTGCCGGTCAACCCGCCCTCGATCCCCGGCCTGGGCACGACCGGCGGCCTCGAGGTCTGGATCCAGAGCAAGGGCGACAAGAACACCCAGCAGCTGGGCGCGGCGGTGGCCGACTACCTGGCCCAGCTGAAGAAGGCGCCCGAGATCGGGCGCGCCACGGCCACTTTCAACGCCAGTTCGCAGCAGCTGCTGGTCGACGTCGACCGCGACAAGGCCGAGACCCTCGGGGTGCCGGTGGAGGAAGTCTACGGCACGCTGCAGACCATGTTCGGTTCGCTCTACGTGTCGCAGTTCATCAAGTCGAGCCGGCTGTGGCAGGTGATCCTGCAGGCCGAGCCGAACTACCGCCTGAAGCCGGAAGACCTGGAGCGCCTGTACGTGCGCAGCCGCGACAATGCCATGGTGCCGCTGTCGGCGGTGGTCACCAACCGCTACGTCACCGGGCCCGACCTGATGACGCGCTTTAACAACTTCCCGGCGGTGAAGGTGACCGCGACCGCGGCGCCCGGCTACAGTTCGGGCCAGACCATCGCGGCGCTGGAACGGGTCGGCGCCCAGGCCCTGCCCTCGGACTTCGGCCTGGCCTGGAGCGGCGAGGCCTTCGAGGAGAAGAAGGCCGGCAGCACCTCGGCCTCAGTGTTCGCCTTCGGCCTGGTGATGGTGTTCCTGATCCTGGCGGCGCAGTACGAGAAATGGTCGCTGCCCTTCGGCGTGCTGCTGGCCGTGCCGTTCGCCCTGTTCGGCGCGGTGCTGGCGGTGATGCTGCGCGGCCTGTCGAACGACATCTACTTCCAGATCGGCCTGACCATGCTGGTCGCGCTGGCGGCCAAGAACGCGATCCTGATCTTCGAGTTCGCCGTGCTCAACCGCCAGAACGGGGCCTCGTACTACGACGCGGCCATCACCGCCGCCCGCGAACGCCTGCGGCCGATCGTCATGACCTCGGTCGCCTTCATCCTCGGCTGCGTGCCGCTGGCGATCGCGACCGGCGCCTCGGCCAACAGCCGGATCTCGATCGGCACCGGCGTGATCGGCGGGATGCTGGCGGCCACCGTCATTGCCGTGTTCTGGATACCGATGTTCTATTACGTGATCGAGACGATGGTCGAACGCTTCGGCCGCCGCAAGGCGAAAGGGCAGCCGACCCCCGAGTCCGGCCCGCAACTGCCGGCCGGCGGGGCCAGCGCCGGCCACGTGCCGCGCTCGCGGCCGCCGGGAGAGTGACATGAAGGGTGAGATGAAGCGCGACATGAAGCGCCTGCGCAGCCTGCTGCTGGGCGCCGGCCTGCTGGCCGGCTGTACGGTCGGCCCGGACTACCGGCGTCCCGCGGTCGAGACGCCGCAGTCATTCCGCTTCCAGGGCAACGAGGCGCCCGCGCTGGCGAACAGCCTCTGGTGGGAGCAGTTCGGCGATCCCACCCTGAACGAACTGATCGCCGTCGCCCTGCGCGAGAACCAGGACGTGAAGATCGCCGCCAGCCGCATCGAGCTCTTCCTCGGCCAGTATGCGAGCACGCGCTCGCTGGCCTTGCCCCAGGTCGGTGCGAACCTCGGCGGCAGGCGCCAGCGCCAGCCCGAGGGGGAGCTCGGCCAGGCCGTCGAGCCGATCCTCGAGCAGTACGAGGGCACGCTGTCGGTGAGCTGGGAGCTGGACCTGTTCGGCAGGCGCCGGCGCGAGACCGAGGCCGCGCGCGCCCAGGTGCTGTCCAGCGAGGAAGGGCGGCGCGCGACCGTGCTGACCCTGGTGTCGTCGGTGGCGCAGACCTACATCAACCTGCGCGAGCTGGAGCGGCAGCTGCAGATCGCGCGCGACACGGCTGCCAGCCGTGAACGTTCCTTCCTGCTGTTCAAGGACAGGTTCGAGGGCGGCACGGTGTCGGAACTGGAACTGGCCCAGACCCAGTCTCTGTACGAGGCCAGTTCCA
>DNCF01000010.1 GCA_003484545.1 Massilia sp.
CGGCGGGGGCGCCCCTTCTCCTGTTGGACGATCCGCGCTTTTTTCGGCCCCAGCCCGCCGCCGCCGTAGGCGCGCGGCCAGCCGGGCGCGAACCAGCCGCGCTCGCGCATGCGCTCGAACCAGAGGCGTTGGTCCTCGCTCCTGAACTGCACCTGCGAGCCGCCCCAGACCATCTCGTCGGGGACGATCGGGGTGCGCATCGACGGCGGGCAGTTCTGTTCCAGCCACTGTCTGACTTCCCGGCGAAACGACTCGGTATCACTCATGCTCTCTCCTGGCAGGACTGGCGCCGCTCAGCGCACCGGACGCGGCATATTCAGGCCGAACTGCGCGATCAGCTCGCGCTGCAGTTCGTTGGTGCCGCCGCCGAAGGTGACGACGGTGGCGGCACGCAGTTCGTATTCGAGTTCGCCCAGCAGCGCCGCGGCGGGCGAGCCGGCACGCACCAGGCTGCCCTCTCCCATCACCTCGGCCAGGCGGCGCAGGATCTCGATCGCGCCCTCCGAGCCGTAGACCTTGGTGACCGAGGCCAGGGCGACGTCGAGCCTGTCCGCTTCGAGCGCGGCGGCGATGCGGAAGTTAATCAGGCGCATTGCCTCGATCCGCGTATAGCATTCCGCCAGCGCCGTGCGGACCCACGGCTGGTCAACCGCGCGCCGGCCATGCTCGTCCTTCACCCGCGCCCATTGCAGCACGCGGCTGAAATGGCCGGCCACCTTGTCCGACCAGGAGCCCAGGCCCAGCCGCTCGTGGTTCAGTTGCGCCGTCATCAGCTTCCAGCCGCCGTGCAGTTCGCCGACCAGCATGCCGGCCGGGACCTCGACCTCGTCATAATACGTCGCCGCCGTCGCGTTGCCCACGGTATCGATGATGGTGTGGGAAAAGCCGCGCGACCGGGTGTCGACGATCAGCAGCGAGATGCCCTTGTGGCGCGCCAGCTCGGTGCTGGTGCGCGCCGCCAGCCACACGAAATCGGCCGATTCGACGCCCGAGGTCCACAGTTTGTTGCCGTTGACGACAAAGCGGCCCGGCTCGACACGCGCCGTGGTGGTGAGGGCAGCCAGGTCGGAACCGGCATTCGGCTCCGAATAGCCGATCGCAAAGATGATCTCGCCGGCTGCGATGCCCGGCAGGAAGGTCTTTTTCTGCAGCTCGGTGCCGAAGGCCATCAGCGCCGGGCCGACCGTGCTGATCGTCACGAAGGGCAGCGGCGCGCCGGCGATATTGGCTTCCTCGAAGAAGATCAGCTGCTCGGTCGCGGCATAGCCCTGGCCGCCGTGCTCGCGCGGCCATCCGACCGCCAGCCAGCCGTCGCGGCCCATCTGGCGGATCACCTTGCGATACAGCTCGCCGCCCTCGGCGCCGCGCAGCTGCAGGCGCAGCTCGGGCGTCATGAGCTCGTTGAAATAGTCGCGCACACGCAGCCGCAGGCGATGCTGCTCCGGACTCAGGTCTACAAACATGCGGTACTCCGTTTCTCTCTAGTCGTCGCTGAGGATCAGGGCGCTGGTCGGCACGCCGGTGCCGGCCGTGACGAGGACGTTGTGCACGTCGGCGACCTGGTTGACGGCGCTGCCGCGCACCTGGCGCACGGCTTCGGCGATCCCGTTCATGCCGTGGATATAGGCTTCGCCGAGCTGGCCGCCGTGGGTATTGATCGGCAGCGAGCCGCCGCGCGCATGCTGGCCGGCGCGGATGAAGTCCTTGGCCTCGCCGCGCTCGACGAAGCCGAATTCCTCGAGCTGGGGCAGCACGAAGGGCGTGAAGTGGTCGTAGATGATGGCGGTCTGGATGTCGGCCGGGCCCATCCTGCTCTGCTCCCACAACTGGCGCGCCACCAGCCCCATCTCCGGCAGGCCGCTGATGTCGTCGCGGTAGAACGAGGTCATGCTCTGCTGGCCGCTGCTGATGCCCTGGGCGGCGCCGCGGATGACGACCGGCTTCTGGCGCAGGTGGCGCGCGCGCTCGGTCGAGGTGATCACCATGGCCACCGCGCCGTCGGACTCCTGGCAGCAGTCGAGCAGGCGCAGCGGCTCGCAGATCCAGCGCGAGGCCTGGTGGTCCTCGAGCGTGATCGGTTTGCCGTAGAAGAATGCCTTCGGGTTGGTGGCGGCGAAATCGCGCACCGCCACCGAGACGCGGCCGAAGTCCTCGCTGGTGGCCCCATAGAGCTCCATGTAGCGCCGGGCGAACATGCCGACCCAGGCCGCCGGCGTGTGGAAGCCGTGCGGCATGTACCAGCCGTAGTTGACGTTATCGAAGAATGGGGTCGAGCCGAAGCCGTAGCTGCCGGTGCCGAAGCGGTACCAGGACCGCTCGTTCATGGCGCGGTAGACCACCACGGTTTTGGCGGCGCCGGTGGCAACCGCCATCGCCGCATGCATCACCGGCGCGCAGGCGGCGCCGCCGCCGTGCGGGATCTGCGAGAAGAACTTGATGTCGGGCGCCCCGAGCAGGCGCGCGATCTCGTACTCGGGGACCTTGTCGACCGAGTAGGAGCAGAAACCGTCGACCTCGGACGGATCGATCCCGGCGTCGGCCAGCGCCTGCAGCGTCGCCTCCATCGCCAGGCGCAATTCGGTGCGCCCGGAGTTCTTCGAAAATTCGGTCGCGCCCAGGCCGACGATGGCGGCGCGTCCCGAGATAGTGTTGTTCGACATAGCCTAGCTCCTTGTGCCGTTCAGGGCAGTTGTACGCGCACCGTGCCGGTGACGTGGTTGCCGAGGGAATTCTTGCCCTGCAAGGACAGTTCGACGATGCGCTCTTCAAGCAGGATGTTGCTCACCTGCCCGGACAGCGTCATGCTGTCGCCCGGATAGTTCGGCGCGCCGAGCTTGATCTTCAGTGTCTTCAGGCAGCCGCCCGGACCGGCCCAGGACTCGACGAAACGCTGCACCAGGCCGTTGGTCGTGAGGATGTTCATGAATACGTGGGGCGAGCCGAGCGCGCGCGCCGCTTCCAGGTCGTGGTGGCCGGGGAAGAAATCGCGCGTGGCGATCGCGCCGCCGACGATCAGGGGCACCGTGATCGGGATCTCCAGCTTCGGCAGCGCATCGCCGAGGCGCACGTCGTCAAACCGCTTGGTCTTCTGGGAGGTCATATTTCCAGCCTAAAGTGTTGTGGTCGGCAAGCCAGTCGCCCAGCTTTGCGAGGTTCTGCGCCGTGCCGCCCAGCGCGAGGCCAAGCGCGCGGCTCCAGAACAGGTAACGGTGGATGTGGAAGGAAGTGTCGACGCCGATCCCGCCATGCACGTGCTGGGCCGCGTGGCCGACCCGGTGCCCGGCTTCGCAGGCCAGGGTGCGGGTCGACCAGGCCTGGGGCATGACGCCCTGGCCGGCGTCGAGCCGGTAAACCAGCTGCGCCAGCAGGCTGCGCAGCGCCTCGACGGCGATCTGGCCGTCGGCCATCTGGGCGGCGACCAGCTGGAAGGAGCCGATCACGCGCTCGAACTGGCGGCGTTCGGCCACATACTCGACGGTGCGCGCCAGCTGGCGCGAACTCACGCCCAGCTGCAGGGCCCCCAGGCAGGCGATGGCGCGCGGCTCGAGCCAGCCCAGGGCCGCCTCGGCCAGCAGGCCGTCGACCCCGACCTCGAGCGCGTCGAACACCAGGTCGGCCACCGCCAGGTGGTGCTGGGTGGTGCCGGGAATGCGTTCGATCGCCGGGTTGCCGAGGTCGACCAGCAGCAGGCGTGGCGCCCCCTCGAGGTCGACCGCCAGCAGCGCCCGCGCCGCGTGG
>DNCF01000009.1:0-5227 GCA_003484545.1 Massilia sp.
CCAGTTCGGTGGCGACCGCCTCCATCTCGCCGCGGCCGATCTCGGCCAGGCGCACCGCCTCGATGGTGCCGCGCTCGGCGGCCGCCACCAGCGAACCCGGCGAGAAGCGGCCGTAGCCGCGCTGGAAGAACAGCAGCGGCGCGGTGTCGCGCTCGAGGCGCATGTCGCGCACCCCGCCCAGCACGATGTAGTGGTCGCCGACCTCGGTCACGTCGGCGTAGTCGCAGTCGATCCAGGCCACGACCCCGTCCAGCACCGGGTTGCCCGCCGGGCTGGGGTGCCAGGCGAGTCCGGCGAACTTGTCCTCGACAGGCGAGGCGAAGTGCTGGCAGACGGCTTCCTGGTCGGCGGCCAGGATGTTGACGCAGAAGCTGTTCGAGGCGCGCAGGCGGGCGAAGGTGCGCGAGCTCTTCATCGGCAGGTAGCCGATCAGCGGCGGCTCCAGCGACACCGAGGTGAAGGAGCCGATCACCATGCCGACCGGACGGCCGTCCGCGTCGAGGCCGGTGACGATGGCGACGCCGGTGGGGTAACTGCCGAGGACCTCGCGGAAGCGGGCGCCGTCGATGGGATTGGCTGGGAGAGGGGCGTTCATGGGTGGCTCACTGTCTCGTTGGAATAGGTTCTTGTTGCGCCGGGCAGGGGCCTGGCGCCGGCTGCTGTCGTAGCCGATTATACAGCTCTAGAATCTTCGTTCAAGAAAAATATGCGTGGATGCGTCCGTCCGATCCATGCATTTTCCGCATATTAGCCTTGAAGATATTCGTCTTGTTCCGGTGTCCTGCCCGGCTAACAATGCTCGGCACAAGCGGCTACCGCTCAACGTACCGGCAGGGGAACCATGGACAGACTCAAGAACAAGGTGGCGATCGTGTTCGGCGCAGGGCCGAACATCGGCGGCACCATCGCCCACTTCCTGGCGCGCGAAGGCGCCAGCGTGTGCGTCACCGACATCAAGGAAGAGGCGGCGCAGGCCGCCGCCGATTTCATCCGCGAACGCGGCTGGGAAGCGACCGGCATGGCCTGCGACGCCCGCAACGACGCCGACGTGGGGCGCGCCGTCGCCGCCACCGTCGAGCGCTACGGGCGCCTGGACATCGTGGTGAACATGGCCGGCCGCGTGCACTGGGACGACGTCCTGAGCATGAAGCTCGACGACTGGCACGACTCGGTGGGCAGCTTCGCCACCGCCGGCCTGCTCGCCACCCAGCACGGCGCGCGCGCCATGCTCGCTTGCGGCGCCCAGGGCAGCATCGTCCACATCATGTCCACCGCCGCCCACTTCGGCGAGGCCGACGGCGCTGCCTACTGCGCGGCCAAGGCGGCCCTGCTGAATTTCGCGCGCTCGGCGGCGCTCGACCTGGCCCACCACGGCATCCGCGTCAACACCGTCACGCCCTGCTCGATGGAGCACCAGCTGTGGTCGACGATGCGCGACGAGATGTTCGACCCGGACTGGGAACAGCCGGCGCGGCGCGGCTTCTACTCGCGCCAGGAATATCTCGACCAGCTGCCGCTGCGCCGCTTCCCGCGCGCGGCCGACCTGGCCTGGGCCACGGTGTTCCTGGCCTCGGACGAATCGGCCTGCATGACCGGCGCCGACCTGGCGGTGGACGCCGGCCTGCGCCACAAATACCCGACCTGGACCCCGGGCCGGCACGACCCGCGCGACATCAACGACTATGCGCGCGCCACCCGCGTGACGCGCTACGGCGAAGAACAGGAACTGCTCACCGAACTGCTCGGCGAGCCGATCGAGCGCAAAGCACAATGAACAAGGAGACCAGCATGAACGACATCCAGGACCAGCGGCGCGAAGAGCGCGCCCAACAATTCAAGCAGCTGACCGAGTGCAGCCGCTGCAAGCCGATGGGCAAGCTGCTGCGCAAGTTCTGGCAGCCGGTGGCGCTGGCCGAGGACGTGCAGGCCGGCGCCGCGATCCCGCTCCTGATCATGGGCGAGGAACTGACCCTGTACCGCGGCGAGAGCGGCGCCCTGCACCTGGTGGGCGGGCGCTGCGCCCACCGCCGCACCCTGCTGCACACCGGCTGGGTGGTCGGCGAAGAGATCCGCTGCATCTACCACGGCTGGCAGTTCGACGGCAAGGGCGCCTGCGTGAACCGCCCGGCCGAAGCGAATACCGGCATGCCGCGCACCGCGATTCCCGCTTATCCGGTACGCGAGTACATGGGCCTGGTGTTCGCCTGGATGGGCGAGGGCGAGGCGCCCGAATTCGACCTGCCGCGCAAGCTGCTGCTCGAGCGCGAAGGCACGCTGGTCGCCAACGGCCGCGAACGCTGGGACAACAACTGGTTCCAGCAGGTCGAGAACTCGCTGGACGCGGTGCACGTGAGCTTCGTGCACATGGCGCTCACCGTCGGCCCCTTCGGCAAGGCCGTGACCGGCGCGATTCCGGAACTGTCGTACGAGGAGACCTCCTCGGGCATCCGCCAGACCGCCAAGCGCTCCGAGAACAACGTGCGCGTGAGCGACTGGACCTTCCCGAACAACAACCACGTCACCGTTCCTGGCCTGACCCCGGACGATCCCTGGATCGACGTGTTCGTGTGGATGATCCCGAACGACGAGCTGAACACCACGCGCTTCATGATCTACGGCCAGCAGCCGGGCGCCAGCGAGGAGTCGCGCAAGCGCTTCACCGACTACTTCGCGAAGTACGGCAAGTACGATCCGGCCGAGCACCACGACGAGCTGTTCGCCTCGCGCGAATGGAAGAACCCGGAAGACACCTTCGTCGGCCTGACCGCCGCCCAGGACTACCTGTCGATCCGCGGCCAGGCCCGCGTCACCGCGCGCGAGGACGAGATCCTGGGCCGCTCGGACCTGGGCATCGTCACGCTGCGCAAGCTGTTCTTCCGCGAGCTCGAACTGCTGCAGGCCGGCCAGCCGACCAAGGAATGGCGTTCGCTCGGCGACGCCACCGCGCTGCCGAAGCAGCCGGGCGAGGAAAAGGCGGCCTGAGATGTTCGACCTGACTCCACATGACGCGCTGCCCGAGGAACTGCTGCAGTTTCGCGACTCGATCCGCCGCTTCGTCGAAAAGGAACTGATCCCGCTCGAGCACGCCCTCGGCCCGAACGGCATGCTGCCGCCCGAGCAGGCGGCGCAGGTGCGCGAACGCGCGCAAAAGGCCGGCTTCTGGCTGATGGACGTGCCGGAGGAATTCGGCGGCCAGGGCCTGCCGCTGCTGGCGCTGGCCGTGTTCTGGGAGGAGGTCGGACGCAGCAGCGTCGCCTCCTGGGTGCGCGACCATGGCCTGTTCGGCCCCATGGTCGGCCCGATCCTGCTCGGCCTGAACCCGGAGCAGCGCGCGCGCTACCTCGACCCGGTGCTGGACGGCAGCAAGCGCTCCTGCTTCGCCCAGACCGAGCCCGACGCCGGCTCCGACCCCTCGATGATGCGCACCCGGGCGGTGCGTACCGAGAACGGTTACCGCATCAACGGCGTGAAGCGCTACATCACGCGCGCCAAGGTGGCCGACTTCGCCATCGTGATGGCGGTCACCGATCCGGAAAAGGGCGCGCGCGGCGGCGTCTCCTGCTTCATCGTCGACATGGACGCGCCGGGCGTGACGCTGGCCACCTCCGAGAAGACCCTGATGGGCGACGCGCCCTGCGAGATCAGCTTCGAGGACGTCGAGGTGCCGCTGGCGAACCTGGTCGGCGAGGAGGGCGGCGGCTTCCGCCTGGCCCAGGGCTACATGGTCTACGGGCGCATCCGCCAGGGCGCGCACGCCTGCGGCGCGGCCGCGCGCTGCCTGGCGCTGACCGCCGAGTACGCGCACCAGCGCAGCACCTTCGGCGAAGTGCTGGCGCGGCGCCAGGGCGTGCAATGGATGATCGCCGACGCCTTCACCGAGCTGTATTGCGCGCGCATGCTGGTCTACGACGCGGCGCGCAAGAGCGACGACGGCCAGGCCGCGCGTGTCGAGACCTTCATGATCAAGACCTTCGGGGTGGAGGCCGGCTGGCGCATCGTCGACACCTGCATGCAGCTGCACGGCGGCATGGGCCTGACCGAGGACACGCCGATCGAGCGCTTCTGGCGCGACCTGCGCAGCTACCGCATCACCGAGGGCCCGACCGAGGTGCTGCGCACCACGCTCGCGCGCGAAATCCTGAAACCCTACGCGTAAGGACCCGCCACATGAACCATCCACTCGAAGGCATCCTGGTCGTCGAACTGGGCACCGTGCTGACCGCGCCGCTGGCCGGCATGATGCTGGGCGACCTGGGCGCGCGCGTCATCAAGGTCGAGCATCCGGCGGGCGGCGATCCCTTCCGCCGCCACGCGGGCAAGCTCTACAGCCCGCATTTCGCCTCCTACAACCGCAACAAGGAAAGCATCCAGCTCGACCTGCAGGGCGAGGCCGGCAAGGCCGATTTGCTGGCCCTGCTGGCGCGCGCCGACGTGCTGCTGGAGAACTACCGCCCCGGCGTGATGGCGCGCCTGGGCCTGACCGAGGCGGCGCTGAAGGAGATCAATCCGCGCCTGGTATGGTGCTCGATCACCGGCTTCGGCAAGGAAGGTCCGTACCGCGACCGGCCCTGCTACGACGCGGTGGCGCTCGGCCTGTCGGGCCTGGCCAGCCTGATGCTCGACCCGGCGGCGCCGTCCATGAACGGCCCCACGATCTCGGACAACATCACCGGCATGTACGCCGCCTACGGCATCCTCGGCGCCCTGATGGGGCGCCAGGCCAGCGGCAAGGGTGCGCGGGTCGAAGTCAACATGCTGGAGGCCTCGATCGCCTTTTCGCCGGAAGGCTTCGCCCAGTTCACCCGCCTGGGCGTCACGCCCCAGCCGCAGACCCGCGTCGCGATCTCGCAGTCGTATGCCTTCCCCTGCGCCGACGGCCGCCTGCTGACGGTGCACCTGTCCTCGGTGGAGAAGTTCTGGCAGGCCTTCGTGGCGGTGCTCGAACGGCCCGACCTGCTGGCCGACGAGCGCTTCGCGACGCCCGAGCTGCGCACCCGCCACTATGCCGCGCTGTACGAGGAGGCCGCGGCGACCTTCCGCACCCGCGCACGCGAGGACTGGTGCGCGCGCCTGGCCGCGCACGACGTGCCTTCGGCCCCGGTCTACACCGTGCCCGAGGTGATGCAGGACGAGCAGGTGCGGCGATCGAGGCGGGCGGCGAGTGGCAGGTCACCAAGGCAGTGATGAGCCGCAGTGCGCGCGTCCTGATGGAAGGCTGGGTGCGGGT
>DNCF01000009.1:5569-5756 GCA_003484545.1 Massilia sp.
TTGCAAGCTGTCCATCCAGGGTCATTGTCGGCATATTGACGACAGTGACCGATATTTACTTGCTGAAAGTTTCCGATGTGCTAGCGGTTTCCATGCAGCGTGGTTTATGATCTGGCAACGCAAAGCGGCCCATCCGTAGAGGCCGCAGCTTGGGGATCCACCTGAGATGGACAGAACGTCGATTCAA
>DNCF01000009.1:6013-6194 GCA_003484545.1 Massilia sp.
ATGGACAGAACGTCGATTCAACCCGCCTTCGTGGCCGACGCATTGCGGCTGCTGGGCGCGCCCGCCTGCGCCTGCGACACCGCAGGCGTGATCTTTGCCGCCAACGACGCGCTGCGCGCGCTGCTCGGCGCGGCGCCGGAAGGCCGCAACCTGCCGGAACTGCTGCGCGTGGCCGGTGCCA
>DNCF01000016.1 GCA_003484545.1 Massilia sp.
TCGACCGGATTGGCGATCGCGATCGCGGCATGCCTGACCTGGCCGAACGCCGCCACCGACGGCAGCGCCAGGTAGGCACGGATGGCGTCGCCCAGCGTGGCGTGGTCGGCGCAGCCCAGCACCTGCACCGCCTCGAAGCGGCCCGGCGCGGTTTCGAGCGCGAAGCGGGCATTGGTGCCGCCAACGTCGGCCAGCAGACGAACGGTATCGAAGCGGCCGGCGACGAAACCGGCGGTATCAGGCAGGGAAGCAGTCATTGCGAGGCAGAGTACGGGTGATATCCAAGCTTACTGGATTTCTTTGCGCCATTACAAGTAAATTTTGTAGTTTAGGTACAAAGCCGCATAAGTACGCATGAGAATACCCGCTCAGGATGCAGTAGTACAACTACGCGGCGGGTGGGCGGCTACACTGCGGCACGCGAAACACCTGCGACCTGGACGCCCCGCACGCGTTCAACGGACGGCCGAACAGCCGCACGGCTCGCTGGAGAACCAGGAGAAACAGGAAAAGTGACCGCGTCCATGCCCCACGGTTTGACCGCGTGAGCGACGAAAAAACAGGGCAATCAGCAGACGTGGCGCTTCATGAACGCCAACGCGACGCAGACGTTACTACGCCGGTTGCGGTTCGGCCGGCGGCAGGTGATGGGCATGCCAGGCGTCGAGCCCGCCTTTCAGGGGCCGGGCGCGGTGGAAGCCGTTGGCGAGGAACTCCCTGGCCACCTGGATGGCGGTGACGTCGTCCGGGCAGCTGCAGTAGACGACGATGTGGCGGTCGCGGTCGAGACCGGCCATCAGCTGGCCCGGCTCGCAATCCTTGTACAGCAGGGCGCCGGGTATCGCGCTTTCCAGCGCTTGCGCGGTGACGCTCCTTGCATCGACGATCAGTGGATCGTGGCCGCCCTCGATCAGCGCCTTCAGCTCGGCCACGCCGATGCGCGGCAGGGCCAGGCTGGCGCGGTGGCGGCGGCGCTCGACGTATTTATAGGCGACGAACAGCGCCAGCAGCGCGCCCAGCACGCTCAAGGCCGTGCTGCCCATCGTCTCCAGGGTCGCCAGCACGCGGTCGACGCTGTCGTGGAAGATCATGCCGACGGCAATGCCGGTGCCGCCCCAGAGCAGCGCGCCGGTGGAGGCAAAGCCGAGGAACTGGGAAGTGCCGGTGCCGAGCGCGCCGGACATCGGCGCGGCGATGGCGTTGAAGCCGGGGATGAACTTCGATACCAGCAGCGACTTCGGCCCGTAGCGGCGGAAGCGGTCCTCGGTCTGGTTGACGCAGGAATCCGGCGACAGCGAAATGCGGCACAGGAGGCGCAGCACGCGCTTGCCATAGTAGCGGCCGGCGCGGAACCAGAAATAATCGCAGATCAGGCAGGCCAGCAGCACGGCCAGCAGGCACAGCTGCCAGCTGGCGCCGCCGTCGATCGCCATCGCGCCGGCCACCACCAGCACCGGGAAGGCGGGAATCGGCAGCCCGAACTGCTCCAGCAGCACCGTGCCGAAGACGAGCAGGACACCGTAATTCTGGATCAGGAGCGAGAGCTGGGACATCCCGACATGGTAGCGGAAATCGCCCTTCCCGGCTGGCGGTTGCCGGGTTTACGCAACAGTCAAGCTGCGGTTAGCGCGTTTGACAAAGCCCTCAGGGCAAGGCGCATCGGCGAAGACAGTACGGTAGTACCGCGAGACGATGCAACGCCGCCATGAGGGCTTTGTCAAACGCTCAGGCCGCGCGGAATCGCCGCCAACAGCGTCTTCGTATAGTCGTGCCGGGGATTACGGTAGAGCTCGTCCGAGTCGCCCATCTCGACCACGCTGCCGTGATGCATCACCATCACCTGGTCGGCAATGTAGCGCACCACCGCCAGGTCGTGCGAAATGAAGATGTAGCTCATCCGGTACTCGTCCTGCAGGTCCTGCAGCAGGTTCAGGACCTGGGCCTGCACCGAGACGTCGAGCGCCGAGACCGATTCGTCGCACACCAGGATGTCCGGCTTCATCGTCAGGCAGCGCGCGATCGCGATGCGCTGGCGCTGGCCGCCGGAGAACTCGTGCGGATAGCGGTGGTAGGCCGCGGCCGGCAGCCCGACCCGGCCCAGCAAGGCCTGCGCCATCTGGCTGCGCTCGTGGTCGGTGGCGCCGATGCCGTGGATGCGCATCGGCTCCAGCAGGATCTGGCCGACCGTGAAGCGCGGATTCAGCGAGGCATAGGGGTTCTGGAAAATGATCTGGATGCGGCGCTTGTAGGCCTGGTACTCGCGGTCCGACATCGCGATCAGGTCCCGGCCCTCGAACAAGGCGCTGCCGCCGCTGGCGCGGTGCAGCCGCAGCAGGGTCAGGCCGACCGTGGTCTTGCCGGAGCCCGATTCCCCGACCACGCCCAGGGTCTTGCCGCGCGGGAGAGTGAACGAGACGTCCTTCACGGCGCGGAACTCGCGCTTGCCGAACAATCCCTCGCGCAGCCAGAAGCTTTTCCGCAGGTTCTTCACCACCAGCACGTTCTCGTCATCCGGCGCATAGCCGCGCGTGCGCTCAGGCAGCTTCTCAGGCAGCGCGACTGGCGCCGCGCCCTCCCCGCGCATGAAGTCGTCGATCACCGGCAACCGGACCGGGCGCTCGCCCAGCTTCGGGCGGCAATGCAGCAGCGCGCGCGTGTACAGGTCGCGCGGCGCGCCGAACACCTGGGAAGCCGTGCCCTCCTCGCGCACCACGCCGTGGCGCATCACGATCACGCGGTCGGCGATTTCCCCGACCAGGCCGAGGTCGTGGGTGATGAACAGCACCGCCATCCGGTGTTTTTTCTGCAGCCGCGCGATCAGCTCCATGATCTGCTTCTGGATCGTCACGTCGAGCGCGGTGGTCGGCTCGTCGGCGATCAGGAGCTTCGGTTCGCAGGCGATCGCCATCGCGATCATCACGCGCTGCTGCTGGCCGCCCGACATCTGGCTCGGGTAGGCGTCGATCTTGGCGGCCGGGTCGGGAATGCCGACCTCCTCCAGCAATGCGAGCGTGCGGGCGCGGGCCTGCTTCTTGTTCATGCCCATGTGCAGGCGCAGGACTTCGCCGATCTGGAAGCCGACCGTGAACACCGGATTGAGCGAGGACATCGGCTCCTGGAAGATCATCGCGATGTCCTTGCCGCACAGGCGACGGCGTTCGGCCAGCGGCAACTGCAGCAGCTCGCGGCCGTCGAAGCGCACGCTCGCGCCCTCGTGCACGATGGTGGTGTCCGGCGGCAGCAGCCCCATCACCGCAAGCGAGCTGACCGACTTGCCGCTGCCCGACTCGCCCACCAGGGCCACGGTGGCGTCCCGCGGCACGTCGAAGGAGATGCCCTTGATCGCCTCGACCGTGTTCTTCTTGTCGACGCGGAAGGAAATGCGCAGGTCGCGCACCCGCAGCAGCAGGTTGTCGTCGTTTTTCATGGCCGCCTCATTTCAACTTCGGGTCGAGCGCGTCGCGCAGCGCGTCGGTGAACAGGGAAAATGCCGTCACCAGCAGCGCCATCGCCCCGGCCGCGGCGGCCAGTTGCCACCATTTGCCGAGAATGAGTTCGTTCTGCGCCTCGTTCAGCATGCTGCCCCAGGACACGGTGCCGACCGGCACCCCGAAGCCGAGGAAGGACAAAATGACTTCGGCCTTGATGAAACCCACCACCAGGATCGAGACCTGCACCAGCGCCACGTGCGAGACGTTCGGGAAGATGTGCGAGAACATCTTGCGCCAGTTCGAGGCGCCGATGGCGTCGGCCGCCATCACGTATTCGCGCGCCTTGTGCTTGATGTACTCGGCGCGGATCAGGCGATACGGCCCGGTCCAGCCGGTCAGGCCGAGGATCAGCACGATGGTCGTCACCCCCTTCTGCTGCAGCACCGCGGCCACGGCCAGGATCATCAGGATCGAGGGTATCGAGGTGAAGACGCTGTAGAACCAGTTGAAGAGGTCGTCGACGAAGCCGCCATAGAAACCGGAGACCGCGCCGAACAGGGTGCCGAGCGCCACCGCCACGAAGGCGGCGACCAGGCCGACCACGATCGAGGTCTCGCCGCCCTTGATGGTCTTCTTCAAAACGTCGTGGCCCCACTTGTCCGCTCCGAAGGGGAGCGTGAGCGCCTTCTCGGCCGGCGGATGGCTGCGCGCCACGTCGCGCTTGAGCGCTTCCAGTTCGTCGGCCAGCGGATCGAAGGCGTTCGGCGGCGCCGGGCGCTGCGGCCGCGCGAGTGCCGCGGTGACGGGGTCCGCACCGACGAAGGTCGGCGGCGCGTAATTCACGGCCACCTCCTCTTCCCAGTCGGCGGCAAGCAGGCCGGCGGAAGACAGCGCCAGCATCAGGAGGAACAGGCCGACCACGGCCAGGGCCGCCATCGCGACCCGGTCGGCGCCCAGGCGGCGCCAGGCGAGCGCCCACAGGCCGGGAGAAACCGCATCGTTCGGCATCGTCGTCATTTCACGCTCTTCACTTTACGCTCTTCACTTCGCGCTCTTCACTTTAATTGCACGCGCGGATCGACCGCCTGGTACAACAGGTCGGCCAGCAGGTTGAACACCATCGTCGCGGCGGCGACGTACACGGTGATCGCCTTGATGACCGGGAAATCGCTGCGCTCCACCGCCAGGATCACTTCGCGCCCGATGCCGGGAATGCCGAAGAAGCGCTCGAGCAGGAAAGCGCCGATCAGCAGCGCCGGCAGGTTCGCCATCACGTGGGTGATGATCGGGATCGCGGCGTTACGCAGCACGTGAACCCAGACGATGCGGCGCTCCTTCAATCCTTTCGCACGCGCGGTGCGCACGTAGTCCTGGTTGACCTCGTCGAGCACGAAGCTGCGGTACAGGCGCAGGGTCGGCGCGATCGACACCGCCAGCCCGATGATGATCGGCAGCAGCGCATAGTGCAGCAGGTTCTCGCCCAGGCTCGCGCCCCAGCCCTGCACCGGGAACAGGCCCAGCTTGTAGGCGAAGAAGTACTGGAACACCGAGATGTAGACCAGGATCGAGATCGACATGCCGACCGTGCAGGCCACCATCACGGCGCGGTCCGTCAGCGAGCCGCGGACAAAAGCGATGGCCAGCGCCAGCGCGATGCCGAAGAAGGTTTCGAGCACGGTGAGCGGCACCAGCACGGTGAGCGAGGGCCCGAGGCGGCTGGAGATGATGTGGGCGACCGGTTCGCCCGTGCTCCAGGCGTTGCCGAAGTCGAAGGTGAGAATCTGCTTCAGGAAGATGCCGAGCTGGACCCAGACCGGCTGGTCGATCCCGAGCTGGGCGCGGATGTTGGCGATCGCCGCCTCGTCGGCCATCTTGCCGGCGAGGAGATAGGCCGGATCGCCGCCGACCCAGTTGAACAGCACGAACACGAGCACGATCACGCCCGCCATCGTCGGCAGCATCTGCCACAGCCGCCGGAGTATGTAAGCTGCCATCGAGACTTCCTGTGCCCAGCCGTATGAAAAACGCTAACGATAGCGCAAATCGGGACGCCGGCGCCATCAAGTTATGTAGGGCTCCCATAACCAGGAGGTGCGCTTTTCGTAGGGTGGGCTCTCGAGCCCACGCGGTTCGGCGGTAGCGTGTCGAACAGCGTCCCGCCAGGCCAGCGCACGTAGTCATCCGGTTTAAGCGGCATCCCATCAAGCGATGAGACCGCGTGGGCACAAGTGCCCACCCTACCGAAATCGCGTTACCCGATGCGCAAACCAGATGATCCCCGATTTAGCTATCCTCGCGCAGCCGGCGCTGGCGCACCGCCGCGGCCAGCCCCTCGAGCACCTGCACGCTGGTATCCCAGTCGATGCAGCCGTCCGTCACCGACTGCCCGTAGGTCAGCTCCTTGCCCGGCACCAGGTCCTGGCGCCCGCCCACCAGGTGCGATTCGATCATCACGCCGACGATGCGTTCGTCGCCGGCCGCGATCTGCGCCGCGATGTCGGCGCACACCGGCACCTGGTTCTCGGGTTTCTTCGAGCTGTTCGCGTGCGAGGCGTCGATCATCAGGCGCGCGGCCAGGCCCAGTGCGCCGATCTGGCGGCAGGCTTCCTCGACGCTGGCGGCGTCGTAGTTCGGCGTCTTGCCGCCGCGCAGGATGATGTGGCAATCCTCGTTGCCCGAGGTCGAGACGATCGCCGAGTGTCCACCCTTGGTCACCGACAGGAAGTGGTGCGGCGTCGAGGCGGCGCGGATCGCTTCCACCGCGATCTTGATGTTGCCGTCGGTGCCGTTCTTGAAGCCGACCGGGCAGGACAGGCCGGAGGCCAGCTCGCGGTGCACCTGCGATTCGGTGGTCCTCGCTCCGATGGCGCCCCAGCTGATCAAATCGGCGATGTACTGCGGGCTGATCACGTCGAGGAACTCGGTGCCGGCCGGCAGGCCCATCTCGTTGACATCGCGCAGTAGCTCGCGCGCCATGCGCAGGCCGTCGTTGATGCGAAAGCTGTTGTCCATGTAAGGGTCGTTGATCATGCCCTTCCAGCCCACGGTGGTGCGCGGCTTCTCGAAATAGACGCGCATCACGATCTCGAGGTCGCCGATGAAACGCCGGCGCTGTTCGACCAGGCGGCGCGCGTACTCGAGCGCGGCCTTCGGGTCGTGGATCGAGCACGGTCCGATCACCACCATCAGGCGGTCGTCCTGGCCGTGCAGGATGCGGTGCAGCGCCACCCGCGCTCCGGCGGCGGTCTGTTCCGCCGCAGGCGTCACCGGAAACTCGCGGATCAGGTGCGAGGGCGGCGTCAGTTCCTTCATTTCGCGGATGCGTAAGTCGTCGGTGCGAGGCATGCTGTACTCCGTTATCTGGTCTGCAAATAAAAAAACCGCCATCGCTGGCGGTTTCTGGTTCGTTCGGTCCGGTCTGCTGTGCGTGACCCGCCGCTACTCCACCGCCTGAAGGCTGGAATGGCCAAAATAAAACCAGCGGGTAAAGAAAGCTGCAGAAACAGCGAAAGGCGCGTTGTGCATGGACGGGATCCGAAAATGGTCCAAACGACTATAACGCCAACTCGTGAACGTTGGCAAGCCTTTTGTCCGTAGCGTAAAGACGGGTTGCTTGGCAAGCAGTTGCGACAAGCTGACAGTGGCGCCAGCGTACGGATGACGTTTGAGAGATATCAGACATGTCATTGTCAACGATGCAAAAGTCAGAACAAGCCCTGGTCCGGCTGGGTTTGTCTCTGGGTTTGTCTTGATGGCGGATCGAACGCCGTTCATCGATTTCCTGAACCAAGACAAGCGGACACGACGGACCGGGATTCCCACACGACCATTGGAGTCCGGACATGACAGAAACCCTGATATCCCGATCGGTGCGCCGCCTGTTCGCCGGCGGCGGCGCGATCGGCCTGGTCCTGCTCGCGCTGCCCGCCGCGCAAGCGCAGGAAGCGGCGCAGCGGCCGATCGCACGCGTCGAAGTCACTGGCAGTAACATCCGCCGCGCCGAAGCCGAAACCGCCTCGTCGGTGATCACCGTGAACCGGGCCGACATCGAGCGCTCCGGCAAGAGCACCGTTTCCGAACTGCTGCAGACGCTGGCGGTGGACAACCAGGGCTCGGTGCCGACCAACTTCGGCAACGGCTTCGCCGCCGGCGCCGCCGGCATCTCGCTGCGCGGCCTGGGCACGGCCTCGACCCTGGTGCTGCTCAACGGCCGGCGCATGGCGCCCTACGGGCTGGCGGACGACGGCCAGAAGGTGTTCACCGACCTGAACGTGATTCCGACCGACGCCGTCGACCGCATCGAGATCCTGAAGGACGGCGCCTCGGCCATCTACGGTTCCGACGCGATCGCCGGCGTGGTCAACATCATCCTGCGCCGCAGCTTCACCGGCACCACCGTGCGCGGCCTGCTCGGCATCACCGAGAAATGGGACGGCGAGGAACAGAACTTCGCCGTCACCCACGGTGTCGGCGACGTCGACAAGGACGGCTACAACATGCTGCTGAACTTCGAGTTCAAGCGCCTGAACGACCTGCCGCTGCGCGAACGCGCCAGCCGCGAGCACATCGGCCGCATCGACCTGCGTCCCTGGGGCTATTCGGCCCAGGAGGCGCTGGGCGGCACCGGCGCCATTACCGGACCGAACGCGGCCGGCAGCGCGATCAACGGCAACGTGCGCAATCCGGTCACGAACAACTACTACAACCGCGGCAACCTCGACGCGGCCACCACCGGTTTCACCCGGCTGTTCCCCGGCGCGGCATGTTCGAACTTCACCAGCCACCCGCAGGGCGACCCGGGCGGCGGCTGCCTGATCGACGCGCCCCTGGTGTACAACCAGATCCAGCCGCAACAGGAGAACTACAGCCTCTTCGGGCGCGGCACCTACCGCTTTACCCCGGAAATCGAAGCCTACGGCGAACTCAACCTGTACAGCAGCAAGACCAAATCCTCGAGCACGCCCTCGACCGTGAACGCCAACGTCGGCTATCCGGGCGGACCGGTCAGCAATGCCGCCGTGCAGCTCGGCGCCGGCCACCCGGACAACCCCTACTTCGGCACCGCGGCGCGCCTGCGCTACCTGGCCGGCGACGTCGGCCCGCGTGAGTCCGTCATCGACGGTTTCTTCACGCGCCTGCTGGCCGGCGCCAAGGGCACGGTCTTCGACTGGGACTACGACACCTCGCTGCTGTTCTCGCGCAGCACGGTGAAGAACGACCGCAGCGGCTTCCTGCAGCGCGACGTCGCCTTCGCCCTGCTCGATCCCGACGACGCCGTCAACGTTGCGTCGGCGCTGGCCACCAGCCCGGCCTACGCGGCCCTGCCTCCGGGCACGTTCTGGCGCATCGCCGAGAGCGCCGGCCTGAACGATCCGGCCGTCTACGCGGCGCTCTCGCCGACGATCAATAGCCACGCCAGGACCAAGATCATCCAGGGCGACTTCAAGGCCACGCGCGAATTCGGCGCACTGGCCGGCGGGCCGATCGGGTTCGCGACCGGGCTCGAATGGCGGCGCGAGGAGACCGAGCTGGAGCCGACCACCGGCACCGAGCGCGGCAACGTCATCGGCCTGGGCTACTCGGCCTACAGCGGCGCGCGCAACGTGTTCGGGATCTATGCCGAGGCGCTGGCGCCGGTGCTGCCCGAACTCGAGCTGACTGCCGCCATCCGTTACGACGACTACACGGACGTGGGCGACAACTGGACGCCGAAAGCCGGGCTGAAGTGGACGCCGTCGAAGCAGTTCGCCTTGCGCGGCACCTTCGCGCGCGGCTTCCGGGCTCCGAGCGCGGCCGAGAACGGCGTCGGCGGCCTGGCCGCCTTCTCCACCGCCGAGGACCCGCTGCGCTGCGGCCTGGGCGTGCAGGCCGCCTGCAACCCGGCGAACATCGCCGTGATCACCTCGCCCAATCCCGATCTCCAACCCGAGCGTTCGAAAAGCTACAACATCGGCCTGATCTGGGACCCCTTGCCGCGCACCAGCGTCTCGATCGACTTCTGGAAGATCAAGCGCAAGAACGAGATCAACCAGGAACTGACCGACGTGGCGATCGCCGCCGGCCGGGTCGCGCGCGACCCGTCGACCGCCGAGCCGGGCGTGCCCGGCGACCCGGGCGCGATCACCGCGGTGCT
>DNCF01000017.1 GCA_003484545.1 Massilia sp.
GCTCTTCCGATCTCGCAACCAGGCCGACCCGGCGGTGCGCCTCGTCCATCAGGTCCACCTCGACAATACGCCATGAAGCCGTTTTCCTCCATCCCTTCCCATGCACGGCGCGGCGCCGGCGCCGGCCTGGTCACCGCCATCTTCCTGCTGGTGGTGCTGGCCGGGCTGGCCGTGGCGCTGGTGGCGATCTTCGGCGCCCAGCGCCAGTCGGCGGCGCTCGACGAGCAGGGCGCGCGCGCCTACCAGGCCGCGCGCGCCGGCATCGAATGGGGCCTGTTCCAGCGTGCGACGAACGGAGCGGACTGCGCGACCTCGTTCGCGCTGCCTGGCGACTCGCCACTGGCGGGCTTTTCCGTGACGGTCGAGTGCGTACCGGTGGAGGGAACCGGCTTCGGGGACAGCGTCGTCAACCTGGACCGCTGGCTTATCCGCGCCACCGCATGCAACGGGGCGGCGCCATGTCCGGTCGACGCAGCGGCCAACGCGCCTGCCAACCCGCCGGCCGCGCGTGCCGACTACGTCGAGCGCGTGATCGAGGTGCAGATCTGATGGCGCGGCTCCGTATCCTGTGGTCGCTCCTGGCCTTGTACGGCCTGCTGCTGGCGCTGTGCGCGCCCGCGCGCGCCGATACCGCGATCCGCCTCTACAAGAGCTTCAACGGCAGCGTGAATTTCACCGGCACCCAGGTCACGCTGCGCAACTCCGGCAACAACGCGAATCCCTGTTCGGTCCCCTCGTCCAACGCCAACCGCAAGGCCGACCTAGTCGTGCCGGCCGGCGCCACGATTCTCTCGGCCCAGCTCTACTGGGCCGGCTCCGGCCCGGCCGACAATACCGTCACCTTCCAGGGCAATTCGGTCAGCGCCGAGCGCAAGTACACCTCGGCCACGGTGGGCAACGGCATGAACTACTTCAGCGGCGTGGCCGACGTCACCGCCTACGTGAAGGGTTCCGGCACCTACACCTTCTCCGGCCTGACCGTCGCCAACGGCAATCCCTGGTGCGCCTCGCAGGCGGTGCTGGGCGGCTTTGCGCTGCTGGTCGTGTACTCGCACCCGAACGAGCCGGAGCGCGTGCTGAACCTCTACGAAGGCTTCCGCTATGTCCAGAACGGCGAGATCAGCTTCACCGCCACCAACTTCCGCTGGCCGCGTCCCTGGTGGCCGGTCGCCGAGAAGGCCCGCATCGGCCACATCACCTGGGAGGGCGACGCCACGCTGGCCGGCGGAGGCGAGCGCCTCATCTTCGACGGCAAGGAAATGACCGACGACATGAACCCGGCCGGCAACCAGTTCAATTCGCAAAGTAACATCAACCGCGACTACAAGTCCTACGGGATCGACTTCGACGCCTACGACACCGAGGTGGTGCAGTGGATTTTCTTCGCCCCCAGCGTGACCACCACCTACCGCACCGGCCAGGACCTGGTCCTGCTGAGCGCCGAGATCCTGGTGGTGCCGACCCTGCCGGTCTCGGACCTGTCGATCCAGATGACGCGCGGCGGCTCGATGCAGGTCGGGCAGCGCGCCACCTACACGATGGTGGTGACCAACAACGGCCCCTACACCGAGGCCGGCCCGATCACCGTCACCGACACGCTGCCGGCCGGGATGAGCTACGTCTCGGCCAGCGGCGTGAACTGGACCTGCGGCGCCAGCGGCCAGCTCGTCACCTGCACCTACAAGCCATCGCTCGCCCCGAACCTGAGCGCGCCGGCGCTGACGATCACGGCCAGCGTCGACCAGGCCGGGAAGATGATCAACACCAGCAAGGTCGCCGGCACCTCGGACAACAACGAGGCCAACGATACGGCCAGCGACGAAGCGATCGCGGTCGCCCCGCCGGTGGTCGTCGGCACCGGCTACGTGTTCACCGACCGCGCCTGCGCGCCGAAGCTCGCCTACCCGTCCACCGCCTGCCAGCCCTACAGCGCCACCGTGAATGGCGGCAGCGCCACGACGATTTACGTGACCGCCGTGCGCGACAACATGACGGTGACGCTCAGCGACACCGAGGAAAAGACGGTGTCGATGCAGTTCAGCCTGGCCTGCCAGAACCCGGCTTCGGCGCCGCCCACGGGGGCGGTCAAGGCCATCTATGCCGGCGCCACGCTGCCTTTATGCATGAACAACGGCAGCGTGGCCTCGGCCAGCACTCCCTGGTCGCCGGCGGTGCCGATGAAGTTCGCGGCCACCAAGGCCTCGGTCGCTGCGAACTTCGTCTATGCCGACGTTGGCACGGTACAGCTGTACCTGCTGGCGAACAGCAACGTCTCGCCATCCGTCACCTTTACCTCGGTTCCCAGGCAGCTGGAATTCCGCAGCATCGTCAGCGCGGGCGGCATGGCCAATCCCGGCGCGGTCGACTATGCCGGACAAGGCTTCGTGGCGGCCGGCGAAGCGTTTCATGGCGTGGTTGGCGCCAGGCTGTTCGATAACAGCTTTGCTCCGAACTTCGGCAGGGAAACCGGCGAGCCGGCCCAGGTCGCCGTGGCGGATTACGCGCCGCCCGTGGACAACGTGGAGCAGGTCGCGGGCGTCCTGACGAAAGACTTGACGCGCGCCGAGGGCGGCGTCGGCGTGACCATGCGGTACAGCGAGGTCGGCGTCGTCATCCTGACGCCGGGGCTGGCAAGCTACCTCGCGACGGGAAGGCCGATTGGCGGCCTGCGCCAGAACGTCGGCCGCTTCTTCCCGGCCTACTACCGGACCAGCATCGCGACAACGCCTTTCGGCTGCGCCGACGCGATGCGCTGCGACCCGGGATTGAGCGGCGCCGCCTATTCGCGCCAGCCGTTCAACGTCACGGTCAAGGCCTACAATGCCGAGGACAAGGAGCTGCAGAACTTCAAGGGCAAATGGCGTCCCCAGATCAAGCTCGCGGCGGTCGCGGGGCAG
>DNCF01000015.1:0-434 GCA_003484545.1 Massilia sp.
GCACGCGGGCCAGGACCGGGGTCGCGCTGGTCGCCGGCGTTGCAACGGCAGGCGCCGCCGGACGCAGTGGCTCGCCACGGGCGCCGGCCTGGGCAACCGTCCGCAGTTTTTGCTCGCGCTCGCCCTTTTTCTTGCGGCGCTGTACCACTTCCTTGCGCCATGCGAGCAACTCACCCGGCAGGCCCATCACGCCGCGGAAGGATTTAAAGCTGTGAATCAGGATGTAGCCGAGCCGGAACGACAAGGTTGCGCGGGTCTTTTGCACCTGCTGCTCCGCCTGCATCGCCTGCTTGCGCGCCGCGGCCGCGGTACGGACAGCCTCCCCTTCCGCCCGGCGGCTGGCGCCGAGTTCGATCTTCAGGCGGTTGATGTCGTGTTGCCGGTCACGTGCGGCAGCCGAGCTCTCACGGTACTTCATGTTGGCATTGTTCAGG
>DNCF01000015.1:497-7166 GCA_003484545.1 Massilia sp.
TTCATGTTGGCATTGTTCAGGCTGCGACGGGCTTCTTCCAGTTCTGCCCGGGCTGCCGCCAGTTCCTTCTCGACGCGCTCGCGCGTCTGCGCCGACTGGCGCGCCAGGTCGTCGAGCGCCCCCATCTTCGTGGTGGCGGCAGCATGGGTCTCGCGCAGTGCGTCGAGCTCGCGTTGCAGGCGATTGACGTCATCCATCGTGTCGGCCCACAAGCGCTGGGCAGCGCTCGCGGCGTGCTCCTCCTGCAGCACGCGCTGCTCCAGCGCACTGACCTCGGAACGCGCTTCGATGCGCTGACGGTCGCTGGCGGCGAGTGCCTCGGCGGTGGCGCCCAGTTCCGCTTCGATGGTGGAAAGACGTTGTGCAGTCTCCTGCAG
Organism: Massilia sp.; assembly: GCA_003484545.1. Classification (GTDB taxonomy): domain Bacteria; phylum Pseudomonadota; class Gammaproteobacteria; order Burkholderiales; family Burkholderiaceae_D; genus Telluria. The sequence continues at coordinate 875 of DNCF01000015.1, forward strand.
GCGCGCCGCGTCTTCCTCGCCGAGCTTGCTCAAGCGCTCTACTTTGTCTTCCAGGTTCTTGCGTTCCGCGAGCAACTGGGCATTGGTGTCGGCAACCGCTTTCAGGGATGCCGCCATCTCTTCTGCAAATTTGTTCAGACGCTTGACTTCGTCTTCGACATCCCGGCGCTCGACCAGCAACTGCGCATTGGTCTCGGTCACCGTCTGCAGCGACGCAGTCAGTTCGTCACCGAGCTTGCTCAAGCGCTGTACTTCGTTTTCCAGGCTCCTGCGTTCGCCGAGCAGTTGGGCGTTGGTATCGGCGACTGCCTTCAGGGATGCAGCCATTTCTTCTGCAAATTTGTTCAGACGCTTTACTTCGTTGTCGATCTCCTGGCGCTCGGTTAACAACTGAGCGTTGGTATCGGTCACCGTCTGCAACGATGCAGTCAATTCCTCGCCGAATTTCTTCAGTCGCTGGATCTCGCCGTTGATTTCCTGGCGCTCGGCGAGCAGCCGGGCATTGGTCTCGTTCACTGCCTGCAACGACGCATTCGCTTCCGCGCTCACTTTGTTCAGGCGCTGGACTTCGCCTTCGACGTCCTGGCGATCGGCGAGCAGCTTTGCATTCGTGCTATTTACCGCCTGCAACGATGCGGCCACGTCCTCGCCGAACTTGCTCAGACGCTGAATTTCGCTGTCAAGACGCTGTCGCTCGGCAATAAGCTGGGTATTCGCCTGGGTCAGCGCCCGCAACGACGTGGCTGCGTCTTCGCCGGATTTTCCAAGGCGCTGCACCTCATCCTGCAGGAGCTGGCGCTCGTTCGCCATGTCGGCATGCGCGCGATTCACGGTTTGCAGCGACGTCTCGAGGCGTGCCAGCTGCATCTCGACCTCGTGCCTTGCCTGGAGATGCGTGTCGCCAGCGGCGCCAAGGCGCTTGATTTCGCTCTGCAGCGTGTTGCGCTCGTTCTCGAGGCGCTCCCGGGTTGCCTCGAGCTGTTGCAGCACCTCGCCGCGTGCCGCCTCGGCATCGTGGCGCGCTCTTTCTTCTTTTGCCAGTTGGACTTTCAGATTGGCGACCTGTTCCGTCGACGCGCGGTACTTCAGGTTTGCCGCATCGAGCTGCTGGCGTACCTGCAGCAACTGCTGTGACGTCAGATAAATGTCCCGGTTTGCCTTCAGTTGCAGGCGCGACAGGCGCTGGTCGACCGTCGTCTGCTCGTTCGGCAAGAACAGATGCGTTGGCGTGGCGTTGAACGTATCCCAGTAGCCGTAATTGCGCGCCGTCATCCAGTGGTGGATCTGGCGGAAGTGTGTATCGGTGCTGCATTCCACGTAGAGAATGGGACGGTCGCGTTCCACCAGCGCCGCGGCGCCGGCAAGGACGTCGATTTCCATGCCTTCGACGTCGATCTTGATGGCCTTCACCGGGCCAGGAAGCGCGAGGCTGTCGATAGCGTGGATTTCCAGCGGTCCGCCGTCGGTAACGATGCTCTGGGCACCCAGGTTGTCGGGAATGCTGCTGGCAAAATGGCCGAATCCGTGCTGGCGTCCCAAGCCGACGGTACGAATATCGACACGACTTTCCAGCCCGTTCAGTTGCGCGCTTTCGCGCACGGCCGAAGCCAGCTCCGTGTTCGGTTCGAATGCCACGACCTGGCAGTTCGCGACCGCAGCCAGGAACAGCGTATGGTTGCCGACGTTGGCGCCGGCATCGAGCACGATATCGCCGTCGGCCAGCCGCTCTTTCATGTCCAGCAACATGTCCAGCTCGTATGGGGCCTGCTCGGTGGCGACCTTGCGCTGGATATAGTCGCGATCGGCATGAGGCAGCACCATGCGGTAGGTCTTGCCACCTACCGAGACCTCGACAATCTTGTTCGCTGCGCCGTCGACGGCGCTGGTTTCGTGCATATTCATAGTTCTTGCGGCTGGCCGCGGATTCGTTAGCGGCCTTCGCGGCCGCTATTCAGGTTGATAAATGTCGCAGACGATCTCGTCCCTCGGGCCTCAGGCATGACGGCTGGCGCCGACACCGACGGCATCGACCATCCGTGGATGCGCGGCCAGTTGCGCGCCTGCCTGAACGAACTGGCGATGCTTCACGAGGACCGCAACGACGTCGGCCTCGGCCAGGGCCTGCTCGAGCGTGACCAGCGCCTGTTCGGACAACATGCCCGGCAGCGCGTCGACATTCGGCTCGACCACCATCAACTGCACGCCGCTCATGCGTGCGACGTCGGCAGCGATGTGCAGCGCCGGGCTCTCGCGCAAATCGTCGATGTCGGGCTTGAAAGCCAGGCCGAGCACGGCGACCTTGACGCTGCCGCTCTTGCCGTCCTGCGCGCGGCAGGCATCGACCGCGGCGGCGATCTTCCCGACCACCCAGGCAGGCTTGCCGTCGTTGACTTCGCGCGCCGTACGGATCAGGCGGGCCTCGTCAGGCGTCTTGTCGACGATGAACCACGGATCGACCGCGATGCAATGACCGCCGACGCCGCAGCCGGGCTGCAGGATGTTAACGCGTGGATGGTGGTTCGCCAAGCCGATCAGCTCGCGCACGTCGATGCCGAGCTTGTCGCTGATGAGAGACAGTTCGTTCGCGAAGGCGATATTCACGTCGCGGAAGGCATTTTCGGTCAGTTTTGCCATCTCCGCGGTACGCGCATTGGTGAACAGCAATTCGCCCTGCACGAACACCCGGTAGATGTCGGCCGCACGCTTGGCGCACTGTTCGGTGATGCCGCCGATGATACGGTCGTTATCGACAAGTTCGATGACGACACGGCCAGGCAGCACGCGCTCCGGGCAGTAGGCCACATGCACGTCGATGTCGGTGCCGTCGCTGTCCGGCGAAGGGAAGCGCAGTTCCGGTCGCGCGGCCGCCAGCCATTGCGTCATCATTTCGGTCGTGCCGACCGGAGACGTGGATTCCAGGATAACGATGTCGCCACGCTTGAGCACCTTGGCGACGGACTCGGCCGCCGCACGAACATAGGAGAGATCGGGAGCATGGTCGCCCTGGAACGGCGTCGGCACCGCGATCAGGAAGGCCTCGGCCGGCTCCGGCGCCGTCGTGGCGCGCAAGTAGCCTTCGGTCACCGCCGCATGCACCAGCATGTCGAGTTCCGGCTCGACGATATGGATCTTGCCGTCGTTGATGATCTCGACGGCGCGCTGGTTGACGTCGACACCGATGACGTTGATCTTGCGCGAAGCGAACATGGCGGCGGTCGGCAAGCCAATGTACCCGAGACCAATAACCGATACAGTGGTGAATTTATGCTGCATACGAGGTTCCTTCATTGTGGATAGCTTTCACAATACGTGCGCAGGCGGTGCCGTCTCCATATGGGTTATGGGCAATGCTCATGCTCTTGTATATCTCTTCGCTCTCTAACAAGGTCGCTACACCGTCGACGATCTTGTTGGCGTTCGTACCGACGAGGCGTACCGTGCCGGCTGCAACGGCCTCGGGGCGTTCGGTGGTGTCGCGCATCACCAGCACAGGCTTGCCCAGCGACGGCGCTTCTTCCTGGATGCCGCCCGAATCGGTCAGGATGATGTACGCACGCGTCATCAGGTACACGAAGGGCAGGTAATCCTGCGGCTCGATCAGGTGCACATTGTCGAGCCCACTCAGGATGCGTCGCACCGGCTCGGCGACATTCGGATTGAGGTGTACCGGATACACGAAATCGACATCCGGATACTGCATGGCGAGCGTGCGGATGGCGGCGCAGATCCGCTCGAAGCCGTCGCCAAAATTTTCGCGCCGGTGACCAGTGATGAGCACCATGCGGCGATCGGCACGCAGGAAGGAAAAACGCTGCTGCAGCGAACTGGACAGGACATTATCCTGCTCGAGTTTGCTTTGTACCCACAACAGCGCATCGATGACCGTATTGCCGGTCACATGAACTGTATGTTCCGCCGTTCCTTCGTCGAGAAGGTTGCGCCTCGATTGTTCGGTTGGCGCAAAATGCAAATTCGCCAGCGCACCGGTGAGTTTGCGATTCGCCTCTTCCGGCCAAGGCGACTGCAGGTTGCCAGTACGCAGTCCTGCTTCCACATGACCGATGCGGATTCGGCGATAAAAGGCAGCCATCGAAGCGCAGAACGTAGTCGAGGTATCGCCGTGGACGAGCACCAGATCTGGTTGGAACTCCGCCAATACAGGGTCGATCCGCGTCAGGATTTCAGTTGTGATGCCTGCGAGCGTCTGTCCCGGCTTCATGATATCGAGATCGTAATCCGGACGAATCTCGAACAATTCGAGAACCTGGTCGAGCATCTGCCTATGCTGCGCAGTGACGCAGACGCGGGATTCGAATTCTGGCTGCTGTGCGAGCAGCTTGACCAGCGGAGCCATCTTGATGGCTTCAGGGCGTGTACCAAAAACAGTCAATATTTTCATCTTCATTCTTCTTCATTTTCGATCGTCGCTGCCACTGAGGCGTGGAGCGACTGGTGCCGGAGCTGCTGAACCGCGTACTGCTGCGTTTCATCTCTATCCCTGCGGCCAGCCCGGCAATTCACTGGTCGATGCGATACCGCCGAGCGGCATCGGAGGGAACGGTGTTCTGAAGTTGTATCGGACGAGAGCCGGGACCCGGCGGCATGCCTGCGCGGCCACGTCTGGACCGTGCACGGCTGCCCGGCAGCCTGCTGCCGCGCGACGCCAGGCGCTGCGCGACAAAGACCGCACCGGTGGCGCCGGCTGTCGCTCGCCTTAAAGGCCCAGCACCACCTTCGCGGCGATGGCGATCTGGTAAATAATCTGCGTCATGTCCTTGAAGATCTGGCGCGACTTGACGTCGACCTTCGGCAGCACCAGCACTTCGTCGCCGGCGCGCAGGCGCGTGCCCGGGTTGCCTTCTTCGAAGCTGCCGTCGCGGTGTGCGATCACGACCCGCGAGTTATCCGCGTTCTGGGTATAGCCGCCGGCGCGGGCAATGTAGTCGCCGACCTTCAGCGCGTTGTCGAAGGCCACCGCGTTCGGGAACAACACCTCGCCGCTCACCAGCACCAGGCCGTCGCGGGTCGGGATGCGCAGCACGTCGCCGTTTTCCAGCAGCAGTTCGTCGCGCGTGGCGCTCGAGGCGATCTGCACCTGGCCGCTCGGCTCGACCTTCTTGGCCCGCTCGACCCATTGCAGGATCAGGTCCGACTCCTGCTTGCGCAGCACCGCTTCGTCGCTGGTGCCGCTGCGCGCGGTCAGCACCGCCGACTCGAGGCTGCGCATCGAGGTCTGCAGCATGGCGCGCTGGCGCTCGCGCACGCTGACGCGGTAGAGCTGGATGCTGGCGGCGTCCGACAGCGGCGTCAGGCGCACCTGGCCGAGCAGCGCACCGATGCGGGAGCCGTAGGGCAGGACGAACTCCTGCTGGCCCTGGTGCTCGCCCTCGACACGCACGGTGATGGTGCCGGGCTTCTTGTCGGCGGTGAACTCGACGTCGTCGCCGTTCCCCACGCGCACCTCGCGCGCGGCGCTCAGCGGGTAGTAGTCGGTGTTGCGCACGGTGCCGGTGTTGCGTACCACGCGTACGTGGGTGGCGCTAGCGGCCGGCTTGGCGAGCTGCGCCAGCTCGTCGATCGACAGGCCTGCGCCGGCGAACTCGAAGCGCTTGGCATTGGCCGCCAGGCCCGTCACCCGCACCGTATTCTGGCGCGGCGCGATGAAGATCACGTCGCCGTCGCTCAGCTGGATCTGCGGGATACTGCCCTGCAGCAGGAAGTCGTACAGGTTGACCGTGGCGCGCACCTGCTGGCCGCGCTTGACCTGCACGTTCAGGAAGCTGCCGCGGTCGACGTCGATGCCGCCGGCCTGGTCCAGGTAGTTGAGCAGGCTGTCCATGCTGGTGCCGTTGTACATGCCAGGACGGTTGACGAAGCCGCCGACGTAGATCCGCACCGGCTGGGCCGCCGCCAGGCTGGCATAGCCGTTGACGTTGGCGCGGAACACCTGGCGCATCGCCGTCTCCAGCGTGCGCTGGAGGTCGCGGTTGCGCACGCCGAGCAGCTTGACCGGGCCGAGCTGCGGCACGAACAGGTTGCCCTGCGGGTCGACGGTCAGGATGCCGTCGAAGGTGTAGCCGCCCCACAGGCGGATCTGGATACGGTCGCCCACCGCGACCATGTAGTCGGGATTGAACTGGGTCGCGCCGCCGGCGGCGAAGCTGCCCGAGAACAGCGAGGCGCCGAACACGTCGGTGGCGCGGTTGGCGCTGTAGTCGTAGCGCTGCGGCGCCTGCAGCGGCACCTCGGCCGGCATGGCCGGAATCTGCTGGGCCTGCGCGGCGGCCTGCAA
>DNCF01000018.1:0-267 GCA_003484545.1 Massilia sp.
AACAGCAACAAATCCATGCCTGTTTGAGCCCGTCTTTACAATTTCGTCCTTTTCGCAGCTAGAATGCTTTCCCGACGGCATCACTAATTTTCAGGGCGATATATGAAATCGGTTCAGCAGGAAGTCGACGAGCGCAGCAATCTGACGGGCACCAACAAATTCGAGTTGCTGCTGTTTCGCCTCGGCGGCGACGACAAGGGCGAACACAACGAGCTGTTCGGCATCAACGTATTCAAGATCCGCGAAATCGTCGCCATGCCGGCGATC
>DNCF01000018.1:469-5942 GCA_003484545.1 Massilia sp.
TGGTCAACCTGCGCGGGCAGATCATCCAGGTGCTCGACCTGCCGGCGATCGCCGGCGTCAAGCCGAAAACCGGCCTGAACATCATGCTGGTCACCGAATTCGCCCGCACCACCCAGGCCTTTGCGGTCGAGAGCGTCGAAGAGATCGTGCGCCTGGACTGGAGCCAGGTGATGTCGGCCGAAAAGAGCGCCGGCAGCGGCATGGTCACCAGCATCGCCCGCCTCGAGGGCGAGGACGGCGCGAATGGGCACGGTGGTCGCCTGGCCCAGGTGCTCGACGTCGAGACCATCCTGCGCAACCTGAACCCGGACTCCGGCCCCGAGATCAGCCAGCAGGCGGTCGGCGCCAGGATCCAGATCAAGCCGGGCTCGGTCGTGCTGGCGGCGGACGACTCGGTGGTCGCCCGCGCCCTCATCGAGCAGGGCCTGGACGCGATGGGCCTGCCCTACGTCATGACCAAGAGCGGCAAGGAAGCCTGGGACCAGCTGAACAGCATCGCCAGCGCGGCGGAAGCCGAGGGCAAGACCGTGTCCGACAAGGTCGCCCTGGTGCTGACCGACCTCGAGATGCCGGAAATGGACGGCTTCACCCTGACCCGCAACGTCAAGAAAAGCGCCCGCCTGGCGAACATTCCCGTGGTGATTCACTCCTCGCTGTCGGGCACCACCAACGAGGAGCACGTCAGGAATGTCGGCGCCGACGCCTACGTGGCGAAGTTCTCGGCGGAAGACCTGGCCAATACGCTGCGGCGGGTGTTGAAGCAGTAAGTTGGATCGGGACGCCGCGGCGCGTCCCGTTTGCTTTTCGAATATTCAGGCGTCGCACCGCGTGGGCTTAAGCTCCCACCCTACGAAAAGCAGGTATCTCGTGGGCACGTATTCAGCCAAGATGTGGCGAGGTTTTGACGTTGTAGGGTGGGCTCTCGAGCCCACGCGGACGCCCCATCAGAGCGGAGTTGAAGTCACCGAAGCCGCAAGCGGCGAAATATCACCGCTACCCCTCACAGCTTCGCCAGCGCCTGCTCGATGTCCGCGATCAGGTCGCGCGGGTCTTCCAGCCCGATATTGAAGCGCACCAGCGTTCCCTTCTCCTGCCAGTCGCGGCGGATCGCCCCCATGCGGTACGGCACGGCCAGGCTGTTGGCGCCGCCCCAGCTGTAGCCGAGGCCGAACAGCGCGAGCGAATCGACGAAGCGGTCGGTCTGCGCCTCGGTGTAGCGTTCGTCGAAGATCACCGAGAACAGCCCGGCGGCGCCGGTGAAATCGCGCCGCCAGTGTTCGTGGCCCGGGCAGTCCTCGAAGGCCGGGTGCAGCACGCGCACGATCTCGGGACGGGCCTTGAGCCAGGCCGCCACCTCGCGCGCGGCGCGGTCGTGGGCTTCGAAGCGCAGCTTCATGGTCGGCAGGCCGCGCATCACGAGGTAGGCATCGTCCGGGCTCACGCCCAGGCCGAGGCGCATGTGGGCCGTGGCCAGCTTGTCGTGGACGGCGCGCTCGCGCGTGATGACGGCGCCCATCAACAGGTCCGAGCCGCCCGACTGGTACTTGGTCAGCGCGTGCATGACGATGTCGACGCCGACATCGAAGCCGCGCAGCGCCAGGCCCGCGGCCCAGGTGTTGTCCAGCGCCACCAGCACGCCGCGCGCGTGGGCCGCGTCGCAGATCGCGCGCAGGTCCGGCACTTCCATCGACACCGAACCCGGCGCCTCGGTCCAGATCAGCTTCGTGTTCGGCTGGATCAGTTCGGCGATGCCGGATCCGATTAGCGGGTCGTAGTAGCGCGCGCTGATGCCGAAATCCTGCGACAGCCAGCGGCCCAGTTCGCGGTTCGGGTTGTAGACGTTATCGGGCAGCAGCACGTCGTCGCCGCTGGCCAGGAAAGCGAAATCGACCATCGAGATCGCCGACAGGCCGGAAGGCGCCAGCAGGCAATGCGTGCCGCCTTCGATCTCCGCCATGCGCGCTTCGAGCGTGAAGGTGGTCGGGGTGCCGTGCAGGCCGTAGGTGTAGGCGGTCTTGTTCTTCCAGTCGCCCGAGCGCAGGGCGGCCACGTTCTCGAACAGGACGGTCGAGGCGCGGTGGATGCCGGGCGGGTAGGCGTCGAAGCCGCCTGGTGGCGTGTAGTCGGTGTGGATCAGGGTGGTCTGGAGGGACTTCTTGGTCATGGGGGCCCTTTCTTGCGATAAGAGTTCAGTATCCTGAAACGACAATGCCGGCGCTGCTGGTACAAACAGCGGCCGGCAATGCGAGCGTGCCATACGGCGTGGGCTCGAGAGCCCACCCTACGAAAACCGCGCTGCTTAGGCGACGGTGGCCCACAGGTCGTGGGCGTCGGCTTTCGTCACGACCACGTCGGCAAACTGGCCGACGGCCAGCTTGGCCTTGCCCGGCACCAGCGAGCGCTTGATGTGGACGACACCGTCGATTTCCGGGGCGTCGGCGGCCGAGCGACCGATCGCTTCGCGGGCATTGACTTCGTCGACCAGCACGCGAATGGTCTTGCCGACCTTGGCCTGCAGGCGCTTGGCCGAGATTTCTTCCTGCAGCAGCATGACGCGCGCGCGGCGTTCCTCGCGCACCTCTTCCGGCACCGGGTTGGCCAGCGCGTTGGCGGTGGCGCCCTCCACCGGCGAGTAGGCGAAGCAGCCCAGGCGGTCGATCTGGGCTTCCCGCAGGAAGTCCAGCAGGTATTCGAACTCGGCCTCGGTCTCGCCCGGGAAGCCGGCGATGAAGGTCGAGCGGATGGTCAGGTCCGGGTTCATCTTGCGCCAGGCCAGGATGCGGTCCAGGTTCTTCTCGCCGCTGGCCGGGCGCTTCATGCGCTTGAGGACGTCCGGGTGCGCGTGCTGCATCGGGATGTCGAGGTAAGGCAGGACATGGCCATCGCCCATCAGCGGGATCGCCTGGTCGACGTGCGGGTAAGGATAGACGTAGTGCAGGCGCACCCAGGCGTCGTACTGGCGCGCGAGCACGCCCAGGGCTTCGACCAGTTGCGTCATGTGGGTCTTGACCGGGCGGCCGTTCCAGAAGCCGGTGCGGAACTTCACGTCCACGCCATAGGCCGAGGTGTCCTGCGAGATCACCAGCAGTTCCTTGACGCCGGCCTTGAACAGGTTCTCGGCCTCCGTCAGCACTTCGTGGATCGGACGCGAGACCAGGTCGCCGCGCATCGACGGGATGATGCAGAAGCTGCAACGGTGGTTGCAGCCTTCGGAAATCTTCAGGTAGGCGTAATGCTTCGGGGTCAGCTTGACGCCATGGTCCGGCACCAGGTCCACGAAGGGATCGTGCGGCTTGGGCAGGTGGGTATGCACCGAATTCATGACCTCGGCCACGGCGTGCGGACCGGTCACGGCCAGCACCTTCGGGTGCACCTTGGTGATGATGTCCTCGCCCGAAGCGTCCTTCTTCGCGCCCAGGCAGCCGGTGACGATGACCTTGCCGTTCTCGGCCAGCGCCTCGCCGATCGCATCGAGCGACTCCTGCACCGCGGCGTCGATGAAGCCGCAGGTGTTGACGATCACCAGGTCCGCGCCGTCGTAGGACTTGGCGGTCTGGTAACCCTCCGCGCGCAGCTGGGTCAGGATCTGTTCGGAGTCGACCAGCGCCTTCGGGCAGCCGAGCGAGACGAAGCCGACCTTGGGGGCCACTTGGGCACCGGTCACGGCATCGATACTGGTGGGGAGAGGATTGCGACGAAGTTCAGTCATGGAGAGGACGGCAAAAAATTCTGGGCAATCCGCGATTGTACCCGAAGCGGGCTTCGTGGAGAACCGCAGGACCTTTTTTGCCATCCATCCCGCTCTGATGGTGTTGTTCGCAGGCGCCGGGCAGCCGGCGGCGAGACAGCGTGGGCTCGAGAGCCCACCCTACGCAACCCAACATCGCACATGGGTGACGACCCACGCTGCGGTGCCTTTGCCGTGCTTACTTCTTGTCCGGCGGATTCATGCCCGGAAAGGGAAAGGCCGCGAACATCGCCTTGCTCTGGTTCTGCATCTGCTCCTGCATCTGCATGAACAGGTTCTTGCTCTGGTCGATGTAGTTGTTCATCATGCCCTGCATCATCGGACCCTGGACGTTCATGAACTGGGTCCACATTTCCGGGCTGAAGGGCTTGCCTTCCAGGGCGCCGGCGGCGCTGCTGGTGAACTTGTTCTGGATGTCGGTGAAGGCCTGGACGTTCTTTTCCAGGTAGGACCCCATCATGCCCTGCATCGCATGACCGTAGTAGCGGATGATCTGGGCCAGCACCGAGCTCGAGAACATCGGCACGCCGTTCGCTTCTTCCTCCAGGATGATCTGCAGCAGGATGCTGCGGGTCAGGTCCTCATTCGTCTTGGCGTCGACCACCGTGAACTCGTCGGCGTCGAGCACCAGTTGCTTCACGTCCGTCAGGGTGATGTAGGAACTGGTCTGGGTGTCGTAGAGGCGACGGTTCGGGTATTTCTTGATCAGGCGTTCAGTACTGTTTTTTGCACTACTCATCTCAAGTTCCATTGGTTGCGCTTGGCTTCATGGGCCGCGCTTTAATCATGACCATACAGCGGTGGTGGGTAGCTCCTGCTGTCTCCGTGTTGCTTGCAGGACCCGAATTCAGGGAATTCGGGTGCAGGTGCAGCAATTGAAGGTTTTACCATTCAATTTATTTATAAGCAATACCCACGCGCCATCAATCGGCGCGCGCCTTGACGTAGCGTCCCGGCGCCGGCTCGGACGGCAGGTACTGGTCGTTGCCGGCCTGGGTCGGGGCCGGCACCTCCTTGCCGCCGTTTTCCGCCAGGAAGCGCGCCCATTCCGGCCACCAGCTGCCCTTGTGCTCGACGGCGCCGGCGAACCACTCTTCGGCCGTACGTGCGCGGGTGCGGCCGTTCTTTTCATTCACCCAGTAGCTGCGCTTGCCCTTGGACGCCGGGTTGATCACGCCGGCGATGTGGCCGGAGGCCCCCAGCACGAAACGGTTGGCCTTGGCCTTCTTCGGATTCAGCAGGTTCATCGACGCGAACGCGGCCGGCCAGGGTACGATGTGGTCTTCCTTCGAGCCGTAGATGAAGACCGGGCAGTCGATCCGGCCCAGGTCGACCGGGACGCCGCAGACCGTCAGCTTGCCCGGCTGCTTGAGCTTGTTCTCGAGGTAGGTGTTGCGCAGGTACCAGCAGAACATCGGGCCCGGCAGGTTGGTGCTGTCGGCATTCCAGTACAGCAGGTCGAAGGCCGGCGGTGTCTTGCCCTTCAAATAGTTTTGCTGGACGTAATTCCATACCAGGTCGTTCGGGCGCAGCGCCGAGAACGTGGTGGCCAGGTCGCGTCCAGGCATGATGCCGCCCTTCGCCAGGTTCTGTTCGCGCATGGCGACCTGGGCTTCGTCGACGAAGACCTCCAGTACGCCAGTATCGCTGAAGTCGAGCAGGGTCGTGAGCAGGCTGAGGCTGGCCGCCGGCTGCTCGCCGCGCGCCGCCAGCACCGCCAGCGCG
>DNCF01000379.1 GCA_003484545.1 Massilia sp.
CCGCCGGCGTGGGGCAGGGAAGCGTTGGCCGCGGCCACGGCGGTGGCCAGCGAAGCGGCCGAGCTGGCGTTGGCGCCGGATGGCGCGGGGCTGGCGTGCAGGGTGGCGTCGCCGAGCTGGAAGGTCGGCTGGGGCGAGGCGGCCAGCACCTTCATCGACAGTTCGGCGCCAGGTTGGGTGCCGGGCGGCAGCTGCATGCGTACCGCCATGTCGGCTACCCGCACCATGAAGCTGCCGTCGCCCAGGCGCGACAGCACGGAAACGGGTACTTTGCTGCCCAGCATGGTCGCCAGCGTGCGCTGCAGGGCGTCGAGGCGCGGATCGCCCGTGCGTTCGAGCGGCTGCGCCGGCCGTACCGGCTGCGTGGCGCTGACGCCGGGACTGGGCAGGCGCTCGACCATCTACGTTCAGACGCTGCCGTAGGCGTTCGCGAGGCGGCGCTGGGTGCCGGAGTTGTTGATCAGGGCCGACAGGTGGGCCATCCACGGCATGGTCAGGTCGCGGATGCGGCGGTCGTCGGCCAGGATGCGTTTGATGCAGTCGACCTTGGCCTGGCGGCCCTGCGGGTTCAGCGTGACCGCCGCCTCTTCGCGCCTGAGCGTATCGACGTGGACCGTGCAGCGCTGCTCGAGCAGCACCAGCTGGTCCCAGTCGCCGGCTTCGGCGGCGGCCAGCATCTGGCCGGTCAGGTCGGCGACGGCGGCGTACTCGGACAGCACTTCCTGGCCGGTCATCATCAAGCGCTCGCCATGACAGGGTAGTGGGAGGCCAGCGCGTCCGGCGCGGCCGGCTTCTCGCCGATCTGCGACCAGGCGTCGCGCATGTCGCTCAGCAGGGTGAGCACTTCTTCCAGCATCTCGGCATTGTTCTGCAGGTTGGCGGTCAGGAGGCGCTCGGTCATGTAGACGTAGAGCAGGTCGAGATTGGTGGCGATGTCGCCGCCCGCCTTCTTGTCGAGGCTGGCGCGCAGGCCGCTGTTGACGATGTCCAGCGCCTTCGAGATGGCAGCGCCTTTCTCGGCGATCTGGCCGGCGGCCATGTGCCGTGCCGCGTTCTTCACGGCAACGATCGCACCGTCGTACAGCATGACGATCAATTTGTGGGGCGAGGCGGCAATGACCGAAGTTTCCAGGCCTACTTTTGCGTAGGCGTTCACGCCGCGCTGCATCGATCCAAACATCAGAACCTCCAAATACTTCAGTAGTGCTGCGGACCGCGTCGTGATCGAGGGGCGCTCCGCAGGCGTTCGCGCTGAAGCGGGTCGGGGCGGCGTCGAGGCCGGCCTGCCATTCTTCAGCCAGGGTAGTTTACTGGCTTAACGGCAGCTTCTAACGGGACTTGAGAGCCGGGAATACCCGTCATTTTGGCCCTTTGTCAGTCGGATAACGAAACGGGGGGCTTGCGCGGGCGCAAGGAGACAACCCGCTTGTCTAGCGGCGGCTCAATCGTTGCGCGGGACCTTGCGGCGCTCGTGGTGGCGGCGGTGCTGGGGCGATTGCAGGGCGCGCGCCAGGATGGCGCGCGGCACGTTGCAGCTGTCGAGATACTTGAAAGCGAAATCCACCCCGCGGATATCGACCAGGTAGAGCGCGTATTCGGCGGTCAGGGCGGTTTGTTCGTCGGTTCGTCGTTGCATCATTTACTTCTCCCATGCCCGTTGGCGGCCGGTATCGGGCAGCGCTGGCGGGCGGCGTTGGCACAATGATATCTGCGTGCCTGGCGCACACTTCTGGAAGTTGTTAACAATTGTATCGGGTGTAGGACAAAGGCGACGGCCAGTGGTTCAGGCCTGCCTCGGCGACCCTACGGCGCGGTGCGCAGGCGGCGGGCAGGCGCCTGGCCTTCGGCGATGAAGCGGGCTGCGTCATCCGCGTCCAGGGGGCGCGCATACAGGAAGCCCTGGCCCTGGTCGCAGCCGGCCTCGCGCAGCGCGTTGGCCTGGGCCTGGGTTTCGACGCCTTCGGCGATGACCTGCAGGTTCAGGCGGTGCGCCATGGCGGCGATCGCCTGCACGATGGCGCGCGAATCGCTGTTGTGCGCGATGTCCAAAACGAAGGACTTGTCGATCTTCAGCTTGTCGATCGGCAGGCGCCGCAGGTAGCTGAAGCTGGAATAGCCGGTGCCGAAGTCGTCGATGCTCAGCGTCACGCCGAGCGATTTGAGCTTGTGCATGACGACCATGCTGCGCGCAGGGTCGGCCATCGAGACGCTTTCGGTCAGCTCCAGTTCCAGCAGTCCGGGCGGCAACCCTGTCGTCTCGAGCAATTCGCTGACGATGGCGACGATGTCGCTTTGCAGGAACTGGCGCGCCGACAAATTCACCGCCACCGGCGCCGCGGCCACCCCGGCCTGGCGCCAGGCGGCCAGCTGGGCGACGGCGCTCTTCACGATCCACTCGCCGATCGGGGCGATCAGGCCGGTTTCCTCGGCGATCGGCACGAATTCCTCGGGCGAGACCACGCCGTGCTCGGGATGGCGCCAGCGCAGCAGCACCTCGAAGCCGGCCAGCGCGCAAGTGGCGAGCTCGATCTTCGGCTGGTATTGCAGGAACAGTTCGCCGCGTTCGAGCGCGCGCCGCAACTGGCTTTCGAGCAACAACCGGCGTCCGAGTTCGCGCCGCTGCTCGGGCGCATAGCGTTCGATGCGGCCGCCGCCCATGCCCTTGGCGTGGCGCATCGCCGTCACCGCGTTGTTGAGCAAAGTGTCGGCGTCCTCGCCATCCTGCGGGTAGCAGGCGTAACCGATGCTGCAGCTGATCGAGATGTCGGCATCCTTGCCGAAGGCGTGGCGGCCGATTTCGTTCATCAGCTCGTCGAGGCGGGCCTGCAGGCGCTCGGTGTTGCCGGGGTCGTTGAGCATCATGACGAATTCGTCGTTGCCCGAGCGCGCCAGCATGTCGTCTTCGCGCAGGCGCGACTGCAAGGCGCGCGTGACCGCCACCAGGGCCTGGTCGCCCGCCACGTGGCCGAGCACTTCGTTGACCCGCTTGAAGCGGTCCAGGTTCAGGCACACCACGACCGCGCCGGCGCTGGACGCCTGCCAGGCCGGAATGCTCTCGCCGATGGTGCGCAGCAGCGCCTGGCGGTTGGCCAGGCCGGTCAGCGCGTCATGGGTCAGCAGGTATTTGACCTGGCCGGCGGCGGCCGGCACCGGCGCATGCGCGGCGTTGTGCAGCAGCTGCTCGTGCAGTTCCTGGGCGGCGCGCGCCAGCTGGCGGTGGTAGATCAGCTCCTCGACCATGCGCGCCAGTTCGTGTAATTGCGACAACTGCTCGGCGCTGAAGTGGCGTGGGTGGCTGTCGATGACGCACAGCGTGCCCAGCCTGTCGCGCTCGACCGAATGCAGCGGCACCCCGGCGTAGAAGCGGATATGGGGTGGACCGGTCACGGCCGGATTGTCGGCGAAACGTTCGTCCAGGGTCGCGTCCTCGACCACCAGCGGCGCGTCGCTGAGGATGGCGTGGCCGCAAAACGAGATGTCGCGCGAGGTCGACTGGGCCGCCAGGCCGCAGCGCGACTTGAACCATTGGGTATCGCTGCCGACCAGCGAGACCAGGGCGGTCGGCACGTCGAGCAGCTTGGTTGCCAGGCGGGTGATCCGGTCGAAGGCTTCTTCCGGGCCGGTGCCGAAGAGTTCGGTCGCATACAGCGCCGCCAGGCGTTTTGCTTCGTCTACCGGGATCTGGGGTTTCTGCATATTTAACAATTCACCGGGAAGCCCGGTTGGTTCCGACAAGGCCATTACGCCAGAAGCGCGGAGGAATTGCAATGCGAGCACGGCTGAACCCGCGGTTTCATGCAGGATGAATTGTGAAATCTTGTTGCCGGGGAGGGGTGTTGCCGGCGCGCTGGGGGCGCCGGCAAGCTTTTCGGACTTTCAGACTTTCAAACTACATGGCGCCCAGTTCGCGCGCCAGCGCCGCGATCACGCTGTCCCAGTCGCCGCGCGCCGGCTGGCGGAACAGGCGCATGCTCGGGTACCAGGGGCTGTCGCCGCGTTCGGTCAGCCAGCGCCAGTCGGCCACGTTGGGCAGCATCAGCCACACCGGCTTGCCCAGCGCCGCGGCGAGGTGGGCGACGCTGGTGTCGACCGCGATCACCACGTCCATCTGTTCGGCCAGGGCGGCGGTGTCGGCGAAGTCGAACAGCAGCGCGTCCATGCGCGTCACCGCGCTGGCGTCGAGCAGGGCGATGTCGTCCTTGCGGTATTCCTTCTGCAGGGAAAAGAAGTCGCAGTTCTGCGCGAACAGCGGCGCCAGTTGCGCGAACGGGATGCTGCGGTTGTGGTCGTTCGCATGCTGGACATTGCCGCTCCAGACCAGGCCGACGCGCGGCCGGCGGCGCGGGCCCAGCCTTGCGCTCCAGGTCGTCACGCGGCGCTGGTCCGGCGCCAGGTAGCGCTCGGGCGCGGGGATGGTGTCGACCTCGGTGCCGAAGGCAAGCGGCAGGCTCATCAAGGGGCACTGGAAGTCGAACGCCGGCAGCTCATCTCCTTTGGCGATGACCCGGTCCACGCCCGCCAGGCTGCCCAGCAGGCCCACCAGCGGCGGCTGGACTTCGAGCAGGACATGGGCGCCGCGCGCCTTGACCAGCGGGGCATAACGGCAGAACTGCAGGGTATCGCCCAGGCCCTGTTCGGCGAACAGCAGGATGGTCTTGCCTTCGAGCGAATCGGCGCCCAGCCACAGCGGCTCGGTGAAGTGGCGGTTCTCGTTGTAGACGTTGAGCAGTTCGTTGTGCCAGCGCGATTCGTAGCCCTGCCAGCCGTCGCGCAGGTTGCCGTATTGAAGGTTGAGCAGGGCGCGGTTCCATTGCGCCGGGCCGTAGTTCGCATCCAGGGCCAGCGAGCGGTCGTAGCAGTGCAGGGCGTCCTGGTAGCGGCGCATGGCCTCGTACACGTTGCCGCGGTTGTTCCAGATGGCCGGGCTGTCGCCTTTCACGGCGAGGATCTCGTCGTAGGCAGCCAGCGCCTCCTCGACCCGGCCCATGTCCTGCAGCACGTTGCCGCGGTT
>DNCF01000104.1 GCA_003484545.1 Massilia sp.
CACCGTCAAGGCGGCCGAGGAAATGCACCGCATCCTGGAAGAAGCCGGCGAATCGGTCACGCTCTATCACGGCAAGCTGCCGGCCGCCGAGCGCCGCGCCAACCAGGACATGTTCATCGTCATCGTGCGCCACGAGGGCAAGGCGGTCGGCGCGGGTTGGGTGCTGCTGTGCGGCGACAAGGCCGTCATCCCCTGGGCCTCGACCCTGGCCGACTACAATCCGCTGGCGCCGAACATGCTGTTGTACTGGGCGATCCAGTCCCATTTGTGCGAAACCGGCGTGCGCCAGTTCGACTTCGGCCGCTCGACTTACGGCGAAGGGACGTATAAATTCAAGAAGCAGTGGGGCGCGGTGCCGGTGGCGCTCGACTGGAAAGAATGGGATGCGCAAGGCGTCGCCCCCATCGTCGCGCCCGCCACAAGTGGCGGCGCGAAATCGAGCCTGCGGCCGCTGGTCGAAAGCGCCTGGCAGAAGCTGCCGCTGGCGGTGACCAACAGCCTGGGGCCGCGGCTGCGGCGCTATATTACCCTCTGATCCCCCTCAACAAGCGCCCCACCCCTTCCCCGGGTGGGCAGCTTATCCTCGTCTTTTAAATAACTAGCCAATCCCCGGCAGTTATTCAATAATAGCAATATTGCTGAATCGGCATCTTTATCATGCGGTGCTGCCTGTCGCCGGGCAGCGCTGGTCGACTTGCCTGGCCGGCGCGTGCATCCGGGACGCGCCCTTCTTCCACTTCGCCCGCACGCCCATGCTCATCGACGCAAGATTACTGGACCAGGACGCCACGATCGTGGCCGATATCTGCATCGTCGGCACCGGCATGGGGGCGATGTCGGTGGCGCACACGCTGGTGCGCGCGGGCCGCGACGTGCTGTTCGTCGAAGCCGGCCCGCTGAAGGCCGCGCGCCGGTCCCGTCCGGCGGTGCAGTCCGAGAATGTCGGCCGGCCTTTCGGCATTGCTGTCAGCCGCGGGCTCGAGGTCGGCGGCGGCACCGCCTTCTGGCACGGCGTCTGTGCGCCCCTGGACCAGGAGGATTTCCTCGCGCGGCCCTGGATCCCGCATAGCGGCTGGCCGATCGGCCACGCCGAACTGGCGCGCTGGTATCCGCTGGCCCGCGACTTCCTCGGCAGCCAGGACGGGCCGGTCGCGACCGCGCAGCGCGACAGCCCGGCGTACCCCGCCCCCGACGTGCTCGACGCCAAGCCCTACCGCTACCGGGTCTCGCCCTTTCGCGGCAAGGAACTTCTGCTGGAATGGTGCAGGCATGGACGTGCGCGCTGCCTCTACCACGCCACGGCGCTGCAATTGCTGCAGGCGCAGGGCAAGGCCAAGTCCCTGCTCGTCGGCAGCGCGGGCAAGCGCTTCAGGGTCATCGCCAGGCGCTTCGTGATCGCGGCCGGCGCACTGGAAACGCCGCGCTTGCTGCTGAACTCGCTCCAGCAGGACAACGCGCCACCGGCATCCTGGTGGCTCGGCCGCAACCTCATCGACCATCCCGCCGGCTACCTGTCCCAGGTACGCTTCAAGCAGCCGTTCGACGAGCAATCCGCCGAGGACGCCAGCGGGCCGGACACGCGCACCATGGCGGGCTTCATGCTCAGGGGCGAGGTTCAGCGCCGGCACCGCTTGCCCAACCATGCGGTCTTCATTCGCAAAGGGATCAGCAAGCTGCCGGTGCCCACCGCGGCGATGATGTCCTTCCTGGGCATGCGCGGACCGCGCGACGTGGCCCTGAACCACCTGGCGTCGCTGGTGCGCCACCCCTACATTATCTGGCGCATCGCGCACCAGAAGCTGCCTTTACGCACGCGTTCGCGCTACGGCGACCTGTTCTTCATGACGGAACAATTACCGAATCCCGACAGCCGGGTCCGGCTGTCGGCACAGGCGCGCGACGAATTCGGTTTTCCGATCGCCCGCGTGGACTGGCGCCTCAGCGCACAGGACACGGCGATGTTCGCCGACTACTACGCGCTCCTGATGGCCAGCCTGCGCAAGAACGACAGCGTGGGCGGCCTGCGCGCCGATCCCCTGAGCCGCTGGGAGGAAACGGTGACGTCCGCCGCCCATCACCTCGGCACCGCGCGCATGGCGGCCACGCCCGGGGACGGCGTGGTCGACCGCGATTCGAAGGTCTTCGGTTTCGAGAATGTCTGGGTCGGCGACGGCTCGGTGTTTCCGACCGCCGGCAGCGTCAACCCGTCGCTGACGATCTGCGCGCTGGGACATCGCCTGGGGGCGCACCTGCTCCAGGCGGCAAGGTGAAAACGGGGTAAGCGTGGCGCAGATGGTCCGTATGCCCGCCCTGCATGGGGGAAGACGGCAAATCGGGGGCGGTGCGGGAAGGTGAAAACGTCAGGTGGTGCGGCTGGCTGGGATCGAACCAGCGACCCTTGGCTTCGGAGGCCAATACTCTATCCACTGAGCTACAGCCGCACGGGAAACTCCTGAGCGATGCGAAGGATACAGTCTTTCGCGACTGCCGTCCATGGAAAGTGTGGATGCGCTCGCGGACGATGTGCCATGGGGCATTTTTTGGGACTATAATCGCCGATTGGCGGCCTTTGCAAAAATGCATGCAAGATGGGCAAGCGCAAGCGCCGGGTAGCAGGTTTT
>DNCF01000102.1:0-128 GCA_003484545.1 Massilia sp.
GTGGTTCATCACCACGTCGAGTCCGGCGGCGCGCGCGAGGTCGGCGGCGGCCTGGTTCTCGATCTCGAGCTGCATCCACAGGCAGCCGGCACGGATCGCGATCGCGTCGCGCGCCAGCGGCGGGATGT
>DNCF01000102.1:290-2707 GCA_003484545.1 Massilia sp.
GGGGGGGGGGTGGGTGGGGGTGGGCGCCACCCGACCCCGCCCCCCCCCCCGGGGCCGCGGGCCCGGCCGACGCCCGCGCCGCGCGCCAGCGGCGGGATGTCCTCGGACTTGCGGAAGCAGTCGACGATGTCGATGCGGGTGCCGTTCGGCGCCAGCGCGTCGGCGGCGGATTGCAGGTCGGGATAGACGCGTTCGCCGAGGATCTCCTGGCCGTCGTAGGCCGGGTTCACGGGGATGATGCGGTAGCCCTGCTGCTGCAGGTATTCGGCGACACCGTAGCTGGCGCGGTCCGGCTTGTTGGACAGGCCGACGACGGCGATGGTCTTGCTGTCCTTGAGGATCTGGGCAATGGTTCTCATGGGGGTTCGGAAGTGGAGGGATTCGTCGCTAGCTTAACAGGAAAGCATCGGGCTTCGCGAGCACGCTTGCACGCGGTTTGCCTACCTGTGCCCGCCTGTGGAAAGATGTCGTGTTTTCCACAGCGAACCCATCCATGAACCTGAACCTTCGCGCTTCGCGCACCCTCTCCCTGCTCGCCCTTGCCCTGGCCTGCGCCAGCTGCGCCGTGCAGGCGCCCACCGCCACGGCACCAGGCAACGTGCCGGCGATCGTGCCGGTCAGCGACTGGGGCGGCACCCCGGCCGACGCCAGCCGCGCGCGCCGCCACGAGATCACCGACATCACCCTGCACCACCAGGGCGAGCCGTTCAAGCCCAGCACCGACGTGCGCCAGTACCTGCGCAACCTGCAGACCTGGTCGCGCAACACCAAGGGCTGGCTCGACATCCCCTACCACTACGTGATCGACCTCGAAGGGAAAATCTACGCCGCGCGCGACATCGGCTTTGCCGGCGACACCAACACCGAGTACGACCCCAAGGGCCATGCCCTGATCGAAGTGGTCGGCAATTTCGAGGAGGTCGAACCGAACCAGGCCCAGCTCGACGCGGTGGCGGACCTGATGGCGATGCTGGCGGCGAAGTACAAGGTGCCGGTCGAGCGCATCGCCAGCCACCGCGATCACTCCGACAAGACCGTGTGCCCGGGCGCGAACCTGTACCGCTACGTGCAGAGCGGCTGGTTCCGCGAGCAGGTCGCGGCCAGGCTGGCGGCGCGGCCGCAGGCAGCGGCCGCGCACTGAGACCGATTACAGCCGGCGCGCCTTGATCTGCTGCCCGTTCTGGTGCAGCACCAGGTAGCTGCTGTCGGCCCCGTCGAAACGCACCTCGGCCTCGACCTCGCGCGCAAAGAACACGGTCTCGCTGCGCGCGAAGATCTCCAGCTTGGCCTGGCCGGTGGCCTGGGCAAAGTAGCGGTCGCCCTCGCGGGACAGCGCCAGCACGAAGTTCGGCGCCAGTTCGTAGCGGCCGACGCGGGTATCGAAGGAGGCGTTGGCGATCCTGACGCCCGCGGGTTCGGGCAGCGGCTTGCCCATGGCGAGCGTGGCCACCCTGTTCGCCACCACGCCGGGATTGATCACGCCGCTGTCCGCGTTGCTCAGCACGGCGACGAAGACCTTCTGCTGCGGCAGGCGCAGCGCGTACGTAGAGAAGCCGTTGATGCCGCCGCCGTGCGCGAGCACCGGCTCGCCCTGCAGCTTCCCGACTTGCCAGCCATAGCCGTATCCGGTTGGCTTGCCGTCTGCCAGCGTGTAGGACGTAAACGCGCGTTGCCAGCTGGCGGCCTTGAGCAGCTTGCCGGCGGCGATCGCCGCATCCCAGCGCGCCAGGTCGTCGACGGTGGAGACCAGCGACCCGGCCGCGTAGGGTTGCGACATGCTCAGCGCGGCACTGGGGCCGAAACCCTGCGCGCCGGGCGTGTGACCAAGCGCGCGCGGCGCCTTGCCGCGCTCGAAACCCTCGTAGGCGGTATTCTCCATCCCCAGCGGCACGAAGATGCGCTGCTCCAGGAACTTCGCGTAGGGCTGCCCCGACATCTTCTCGATGATGGCGCCGAGCAGGAAGTAGCCGGAATTGTTGTAGCGGTAGGCCGTCCCTGGCGCGAATTCGAGCGGGTCGTTCTTGAACGAGTCGATCATCTGCGTCACCGTGACGTCGCGCGCCATGGTCAACGGATATTCCGGCCGGCTGGTATAGCTGACGATGCCCGAGGTATGGGTCAGCAGGTGCTCGACGGTGATGCGTTTTCCATGCGTCGGATACTCAGGAAAGAAGCGCGTGATGTCGTCAGTAAGCGCCAACTTCCCCTCCTCCGCCAGCATCAGGATCGCGACCGCGGTGAACTGCTTGGTGATCGAGCCGAGCCGCATCGCCATGTCGGCGCTCATCGGCGTCTTGCCGGCCGTGTCCGCGCTGCCGTAGCCCTTGCGCAGCACGGTCTGGCCATCCTTGACGACGATGACGGTGGCGCCGGGCTCGCCCGCCTTGTAACACGGCGCGATCGCCGCGTCGAGGCGC
>DNCF01000103.1 GCA_003484545.1 Massilia sp.
CGACCGAGGCCTCGCTCACGCGCCTGCTTGCCGACAAGGCGCCCGAAATCGCCGCGCCGGGGCAGGGCGATGCGCGCGAGGCCCGGCTGCAGGCGCTGGTCGACAGCCTGCGCGGCTGCGCCGGCGTGCAGGGGCCGGCGGCGGTGCGCCTGCTCGATTCGACGACCCCGAATGCGGTCGTCATGCCGGGCGGGACGATCCACGTGTTCTCGGCGCTGCTCGACCGGGTGCAGTCCGAGAACGGCCTGGCCTTCGTGCTGGCGCATGAGCTGGCCCACCTCGCCCATCGCGACCACCTGCGCGCCCTGGGACGGGGCATCGTCCTGTACGGCCTGGCGGCCCTGGTCAGCGGCGACACGTCAAGCCTGGCGAGCGTGCTGGCGCCGGTGCAGCAGCTGGGCGAGGCCAGGTATTCGCAGGCGCGCGAGTCGCAGGCCGATGCGCTGGCGCTCGAGGTGCTGGCCTGCCGCTACGGCCATGCCGGCGGCGCCACCGAGTTCTTCGAAACGCTGGCGGTGGGCGAAGACGACGCCATGCCGGGTTCGCATTATTTCGCCTCCCACCCGGCGATGAGGGCACGCATCGCGGCGCTCCAGGCCATGATCGCGCAGGCCGGCATGAAGACCGGCGCCGTGACGCCGCTGGTCTTGGCGAAGCCAGGCGCGCCATGAATACAACAACTGCGGCAGCAGCTGCACGGCAGCCGGCCCCATCGACTTGACTAGTTTGTAAGGCGCATGCCAGCATGCAAACTGTATCTCCGCATCAATATAGAGCAGTTCTGCACCAGGAATTCCCACCATCCGGTCACGCGGCCGCGGCCGCAGAAAGCGTCCATATGAAGCGTAGCAACAGCGCGGTTGTCGTGCCGCGTCGACTCCTCCTTGCGGCATCCCTTGTCCTGGCGCTCGGCGCCTGTCACCGTGGCGGCGACGACGGCCCCGCAGCGCCGCCGATCGAGACCGCCTCGCGCATCAATGTCGAGCTGGCCCGCACCACCCACGGCGTGGCCCACGTGCGCGCCGACGATTTCCGCAGCCTCGGCTACGGGCTGGCCTATGCCTATGCCCAGGACAACGTCTGCATGTTCGCCGACTCGCTGCTGACGGTGCGTGGCGAACGCTCGCTGTTCTTCGGCGGCGAAGCGCGCGCCCCGAAGCGTACCGCCGACGAATATGGCGCCGCCAGCGGTTTCATGGACCTGAAGAACGAGGACAGCGACTTCTTCTTCAAGGGTTACCTCGACCTCGAGCAACTGCGCGCCAACTATGCCGCCGGCGCCCGGGAGCCGCGCGAGATCCTCGAAGGCTACGTCGACGGCTACAACCGCTACCTGAAGGATTACACCGGCAAATTGCCGGCCGCCTGCGCCAATGCCAAGTGGGTGCGTCCGATCACGCTCGACGACATGGTCCTGGTGATGGGGGAGAAGGCCCTGCACGCCTCGGGCCAGGTGTTCTCGAAAGAATTCGTCGCCGCCGGCCGCACGCCGGGCAGCCCGGTCAGCCTGGCCAAGGCCGCGCCGCGCAAGGTCGATTCCTCCTTCCTTGTCGCGCGGCTCGACAAACTCCATACCCAGGGCTTCGGCAGCAATGCGCTGGCCGTCGGCAAGGACCTATCGGCAAGCGGCCGCGGCCTGTTGCTGGGCAACCCGCACTATCCCTGGACCACCACCGACCGCTTCTACCAGGCGCACCTGACGGTGCCGGGGCGCTACGACGCGATGGGCGTGATCATCGGCGGCGTTCCCGCCATCGTGATCGGCTTTAATAAAGACATCGCCTGGAGCCACACCGTCACCACGGCGCTCCACTTCACCACCTTCCGGCTGGCGCTGGATCCGGGCGACGCCACCGGCACCACGTATATGGTCGACGGCGAACGCCAGAAGATGAGCAGCAAAACCGTGACGGTCGACCTGTTGGCGGCCGACGGCTCCATCCAGAAGCGCAGCAAGACCTTCTATTTCAGCAAGCATGGCGCCGTCATCGTCAAGCCGGAAGCGGGCATGACCTGGACGTCGAGCGCGGCCTATGTGCTGGCCGACCCGAACCGCAACAACACCCGCATGCTCGAGCAATGGCTGGGCATCGGCACCGCCGACAGCGTGCAGGCGCTGAAAGCTTCGCTCGACAAGGTGGTCGGCCTGCCCTGGGTGAACACGATCGCGGCCGACCGCAACGGCAACGCTTTATATGCGGACGCCAGCGTGGTGCCGCACATGAATGCCGACAAGTTCGCCAACGGCTGCCTGCTGCTGCAGGCGGCGCTGCTGTTCGACGGTTCGCGCAGCAGCTGCGGCTGGGGCCAAGACCCGGGCGCGCCCGCCGGCATCTATTCGCCGGCCACGGCGCCGTGGATGATCCGCACCGACTACGTCGGCAATTCGAACGATAGCTACTGGCTCTCCAATCCCAAGCAGCTGTTGACCGGCCCGGCGCCGCTCGGCTTCTCGCCGCTGTATGGCCGGGTCAATGTCGAGCAGAGCCTGCGCACCCGGATCGGTTTCGTCCAGCTCGAGGAAATGGTCGCCCGCAAGGGCAAGCTCAACCTGGCCGATATCCAGGAGCTGGCTTTCGCCAACCGCCTGTACGCGGCCGAGCTGGTGCTGCCCGAGCTGTTGCCGGCCTGCGCAGGCAGCGGCGACGCGCTGGTGGTCCAGGCCTGCGGCGTGCTGGCCGCCTGGGACCGCCGCGTCAACGTCGACAGCCGCGGCGCCGTCCTGTTCCGCGAGTTCTGGAATACGGCAGCCGGCATTCCCAACAAGTGGGCGGTGCCGTTCAACCCGCTCGATCCGGTGCATACCCCTTACGGTGTCGCGCCGACCGCCATCCCCGCCATGCTGGCCGCCCTGAAGAATGCCGCCACCAAGCTGCAATCGCTCGGCATTCCGCTCGACGGCCGCCTCGGCGACTACCAGGTCGAGCCGCGCAACGGCGTGCGCATCGCCCTGCATGGCGGCGTCGGCAATATCGACGGCTCCTATAACTCGCTGACCATGCGTAATCCGCTGGGCGCAGGGGGCTATGAAGGCGTGCACTGGGGCCAGAGCTATATCCAGACCGTCACATTCGACGAACAAGGCCCAGTAGCCCAGGCCATGCTGACCTATGGCCAGTCGGTCGACCCGACATCGCCCTGGTATGCCGACCAGGTGCAAGTGTTCTCGCGCAAGGAGTGGCCGGCGCTGCCGTTCACGCCCGAAAAGATCCGGGCCGACCCGGGCTATGCGCGGGTGACGCTGAAGGAGTAGGCATGACGTAAAGTTGTGCGATGGTCCCGACAGTGCGGACCATCGCACACGTAGGGTGGGCACTCGTGCCCACGCGGCCTCATCGCCTGCATCCACGCGACACCGGCGATCCACCAATGCGCTCGCTTGGTTCTGTAGGGTGGCCACCTGTGTCCATGCGGTCTCATCGCTCGCATCCAGACGGCCCTTGCGAAGAGCTACGCGGTTTGCTATAGTTCGCCCCCGCTTCGGCGCTGCTGCAACCTCAACGAAATCAAGTAGTTGATGTGGCAACAGAAAACTCAGGAAACTGAGCTGAAGCAAACAAGGGGTTGACGAGTATCGCGAAACACTGCATAATCTCATCTTCTGCTGCTGACGAACAAAACGATTCGCAAGCGCAGCGAAGTAGTACAGAACAACGGTTCTTTAACAAT
>DNCF01000372.1:0-315 GCA_003484545.1 Massilia sp.
TCTGATGCATCTATATCCTTTCTTGTTCTGTGAATGTGCGCTTAGCGTGCCGTGGCGGGTGCGCCCGGCGTGGCCGCGTCGCCGCGCTCGGGACGGCTGCGCAGCAGGCGCAGGACGAAGCCGGCCGGGCCGGTTTCGTACCAGTGACGCACGCCGCGGCGCGGCTGTCCCATCGCCTGCGTCAGGCGGTCCAGCGTGATGGCCAGCACGACGATGCCGAGACCGCCGACGGTTGCCAGGCCCATGTCCAGGCGCCCAATACCGCGCAGTACCATCTGGCCCAGGCCGCCGACCGCGATCATCGAGGCGATCACC
>DNCF01000372.1:509-4242 GCA_003484545.1 Massilia sp.
GCGATCATCGAGGCGATCACCACCATCGACAGCGACAGCATCAGCGACTGGTTGATGCCGGCCATGATCGAGGGCATCGCCAGCGGGAACTGCACCCGCGTCAGCAGCTGCCAGGGCGAAGCGCCATAGGCGCGCGCCGCTTCGATCAGGTCGGGACGAACCTGGCGGATGCCGAGATTGGTCAGGCGCACCAGCGGCGGCAGCGCGAACACGATGGTCACGATCACGCCGGGCGCGTTACCGATACCGAACAGCATGACCACCGGGACCAGGTAGACGAAGGCGGGCGTGGTCTGCATCGCATCGAGCAGCGGACGCAGGATGTTCTGCGCGCGGTCGCTGCTGGCCAGCAGTATCCCCAGCGGCAAGCCGATCACCAGGCAGAAAGCGAGCGAGGTCAGCACCAGCGACAGGGTGATCATCGCTTCCGGCCAGACGCCCAGCATGGACAGGGCCAGCAGCGCCAGCACCGTGCCGGCGGCCAGCGTGCGGGTGGTGAATTGCCAGGCCAGCAGGCCGATGATCGCGATCACGACCAGCGACGGCGCGGCCAGCAGCACCTCGCCGGCGCCGTTCAGGGTGGCGTCGATCGGCGCGCGCACGGCCTGGAACAGCGGGCGGAAGTGTTCCACGACCCAGCCCAGGCCGTCGTTGATCCAGGATTCCAGCGGCAGCGAGCCGTCGACAAGTTGGCTCAGGTGGAAGCCGCTGGCGTGTTCGGGCGCGACGGCCGGCTTGGCCGCGTCGAGCCAGGAGGTATCGGTGGGCGGCGTCGGCAGCCAGGGGTTGACCTGGGCGGCCTGCTCAGTGGCCTGCTGAGTGGCCTGCTGAGCGGCCTGCTCCATGGCCGGCGTGCCTGCCAGGTCGGCTGCCGCGTCTACGCCATTCGGGCTATTCGGGTTCATGCTTGTCCTTTCTGAATCGGTTGCTCGGCAATGGGGGGCGTGTCGCGGTCGAGGAACTTCAGCAAGGTGGTCTTGCTGATGGCGCCGCGGAAGCTGCCATCGCTGCCGACCACCGGCACCGCATACGGCAGTTGCGCCACCTGGCCGAACAGGCCGGCCACCGGCTCGTCCGCATTAATGGTCTGCACGTCCGGCAGGTAGGCATGCGCCAGGCCCAGCGGACCGACGTGGCCGTCGAGGGCGCTGCGCAGCGAATCGGCCGACACCACGCCGAGAAATTCGCGCCTGGGGCTGACGACATAAGCGTAGGCCCGGTCCTGCTCCTCCAGCATCGACAGCGCGGCGCGCGATCCGCGGGTCGGCGATTCGGAGACCACGATCTGGCTCTTGCGGGCGATGTCGCCGGCCTTGAACACGGCCGCGGCATCGACGCCGTGCACGAAGTTGCGCACGTAGTCGTTGGCGGGCCTGCGCAGGATCTCTTCCGGCGTACCCACCTGCACCACATGGCCATCTTTCATGATGGCGATGCGGTCGCCGATGCGCATCGCTTCGTCGAGGTCGTGCGAAATGAAGACGATGGTGCGGCGCTTGACCTGCTGCAGGCGCAGCAGTTCGGATTGCATCTCCGTGCGCATGATCGGGTCGAGCGCGGAAAAGGCCTCGTCCATCAGCAGGATCGACGGGTCGGAAGCGAGCGCACGGGCCAGGCCCACGCGCTGCTGCATACCGCCCGACAGCTCATCCGGATAGCTCGCGCCATAGCTGGCCAGGCCGACCTGTTCCAGCGCCTGCCGGGCCAGTTCGTGGCGCTCGGCCTTGGGAATGCCGGCCAGCTCCATGCCGAAGGCCGTGTTGTCGAGCACGGTCAGGTGCGGCAGCAGCGCGAACGACTGGAACACCATGCTGATGTCCTTGCGGCGCAGCGCGCGCAACTCGGCGTCCGGCAGCGTGTTGATGTCGTTGCCCTCGACCAGGATGCGGCCGGCGGTGGGCTCGACCAGGCGGTTGAGCATGCGCACCAGGGTCGACTTGCCCGAACCGGACAGGCCCATGATCACGAAGATCTCGCCCGCCTCGATGGTGAAGCTGGCGTCGAAAACGCCGATCGTGCACTCGGTCCGGGCCAGGATGTCCTGCTTGCTGGCGCCCTGGCGGACGAGCTCGAGCGCTTCCTCAGGCCGCTCGCCGTACACTTTGAAGACATGGTCGATGACGATTTGTTTTGCCACGTTGTGGTTCTCCTTCGATTGTGCGAATGGATGACACCTGCAACCAGGGCCTGCGGCCTCTCCAGCGGGAATCAACGAACCCCGTCGGCAATGCAGCGGCGCGAGGCGCACGCGAGCGACGGACAGGGAGGGACCCGCTGGTCCGGCGCAGCAATGCCGGTACTGGGTGTCATGTGCGTATCTGAAAGAGGCTGGGTTACAGGACTTTCAGGCACGCTGGCGCCATGCAAGGCAGGGCACCGGAATGGTCGACGAACGATGCGTCGAACGATCTTGATGTGGGCGCAAGGCCCAAGGGTTATTCCCATGCCAGGCATGGAAAACAGGGGATACCGCCTACTACTAGGTATTTTTGTTTTAAAGAGAGGCAGAACTATAGCAAAAAGATATATCGATGTCAACTAGCGTTCCATGTCGGAACGTGCTAGCAATATTTACGAACATCCTCTGCCTCCATCCGCCCCGGTTCGACCGCCCTGCTGCGCTGTGGCCCTGGCCTATGGAAAATACGTAAACAAGAGCTAATGATGTTACTTTAACATGCAATTAACCTAACTTGCTCCTGGCGGCGGTGCAATCGTGCGCGGCCAGGCGGTGTGTCCTGCATTTTTCTGCGTCGGTCGGGCTGGCCGAACTGTGCGCTGCCAGCGTTTCGCCTCGATTGCACGGTTTCTTACAAATGGTTTCGACTGAAACGTTTACGCGCTATCGTGCGCGCCTCCTGAGCAAGTAGTCTAACGGGCTCGGCATTCGCCGGCAGTCCACGCGGCAACGCCCGCGGCCGGCCGATCGCAATTTCTTCAAACGGAGTGTTCCTTGTCCGAAACTAAAGTTTCCCATCCGGAGACGGTCATCAAAATCATCGGTGTCGGCGGTGCCGGCGGCAATGCCGTCAACCACATGGCATCGAGCGAACTGTCCACCTTCGAGTTCATCTGCGCGAACACCGACGCGCAGGCCCTGGCGAAGACCCAGGCCGAAAAACGCATCCAGCTCGGCGAGAGCGGCCTCGGCGCCGGCAGCGACCCCGCGGTCGGGCGCGAGAGCGCGACGCGCGAACGCGCCCTCATCGCCGAGGCGCTCAAGGGCGCCGACATGGTCTTCATCACCGCCGGCATGGGAGGCGGCACCGGCACCGGCGCCGCCCCCGTGATCGCCGACGTGGCGCGCGAGCTGGGCATCCTGACCCTGGGCGTGGTGTCGAAACCCTTCGACTTCGAGGGCCCGCGCCGCATGCGCGTCGCCGAGGAAGGCATCGCGACGCTGGCGCGCTGCGTCGACTCGCTCATCATTGTCCTGAACAGCCGCCTCGAGGAAGTGCTGGGCGAGGATGTCACGCAAAAACAGGCGTTTGCCGCCGCTGACGAGGTGCTCAGCAAGGCGGTGACCGGCATCGCGGAAATCATCAGCGTGCCGGGCATGGTCAACGTCGATTTCGAGGACGTGCGCACGGTGATGCGCCAGACCGGCATGGCGATGATGGGCTCGGCCCTGCACGCCGGCGACGACCGTGCCGTGAAGGCGGCCGAGGAGGCCATCGCCTGCCCCCTGCTCGATGGCGCCAACCTGCGCGCCGCGCGCGGGGTGCTGGTCAAC
>DNCF01000372.1:4508-4739 GCA_003484545.1 Massilia sp.
GCGCGCGGGGTGCTGGTCAACATCGCCGCCTCCGAGGAAACGTTGAGGCTGCGCGAAACCAAGCTCGTGATGAACACGATCTGCGCCCAGACCAACGAAGACGCCATCATCAAGTTCGGCGCGGTCTTCGACGACACGCTGGGCGACGCCATGCGTGTGACGGTGGTCGCCACCGGCCTGAACCGGCCCAGCGACTTCCCGCCAGGCGCCCGGCGCGCATCGTTCCCGCGC
>DNCF01000282.1:0-13992 GCA_003484545.1 Massilia sp.
GGGGCGCGGCCGGCCTGTACGCGGCCTGGGAGTTCTGGCGCAGCCTGCCGGCCTCGCGCCGTTTCCGTCCGGGGCAGGGCGGACTGGCCGGACTGGTCGAGGGCGCCCGCCGCCACCTGCGCGACCCCGGCCTGCCTTTCCTGTTCATGCTGGCCTTCCTGCTGATGGGCTCTTTCGTCAGCCTGTACAACTACATCGGCTACCGCCTGCTCGGACCGGAATTCCACCTGCGCCAGAGCGCGGTCGGCGCGCTCTCGGTGCTCTACCTGCTCGGCATCTTCAGCTCGGTGTGGGCGGGCCGCCTGGCCGACCGGCTGGGGCGGCGCAACGTCCTGTGGCTGGTAATGTCGGTGATGCTGGCGGGGCTGCTGCTTACGCTGGCGGGCAACCTGGTCGCCATCGTTGCCGGCGTCGGCCTGTACACCTTCGGCTTCTTTGCCTCGCACTCGGTCGCCAGCAGCTGGGTCGGCCGGCGCGCCCGTCCGCCGCAGGCGCTGGCGTCCGCCCTCTACCTGTTCTTCTATTACCTCGGCTCGAGCGTGGTCGGCTGGTTTTCGGGCTATATGTGGGAACATTTCGGCTGGCTTGGCGTGGTCGGCCTGCTGGGCGCGGTCCTGGTGCTGGCGATGCTGATCGCGCTGCGCCTGCGCGGCCTGGCGCCGCTCGAACCCGCCACTTCCGCCGCGCCGTAAACCAGGCTAAGGATTTCATCATGGCATGATCTGCATCATGCCTAGCGGCATCATCGTACTGTTTGCCTCCGGTAAGATCGTCGATTGGGATTGGTACCAGTCACGATTGCGAAGGAGTCCTGCCGATGGTGTCGCTCCGATGAATTTCCCTTCCGAACCCGGCGCGCTCGGCCTGTTCGGCACCGGCCTCAGCCAGCATGCGCGCTTGATCACGCTTGCTACCGCCCAGGAAAGCGCGCTGCCAGACACGCTTGCCGCCGAAAGCTTCACCGGGCACGAGGCCGTCAACGATTTGTTCCACTTCGAGGTGGACGCGCTCAGCACCTCGACCGACCTCGACCTCTCGCTGTTCCTGGGCGAAGAGTTGACGATCCGCCTGCTGCAGCCGGACGGCAGCCGCCGCGCCTGGCACGGCATGTGCACCCAGGCCGGCTGGCTCGGCGCGGACGGCGGCCTGGCGCGCTACCGGCTGCGGCTGGAACCGGCGCTGGCGCTGCTCGGCCTGCGCCGCGACAGCTACCTCTTCCAGGACAAGAACGTCCGCGACATCGTCGTCGAACTGCTGGCCGACTATCCGCAGGTGCGCTTCGATTTCGACATCACCCAGGAGCTCGCGCCGCGCCCGGTGTGCACGCAGTACCGCGAGAGCGATCTCGATTTCTTCCGGCGTCTGCTGGCGTCCGAAGGACTGAGCTGGCGTTTCGAGCATGACCAGAAGCAGGACCGGGGGCAGGGCGATGGCGACGGCCACGCGCGGCATCGCCTCGTCATCTTCGACAGCCGCGCCCGCGCGCCGGCGACGCCAGGCGGCGAGAGCATCCGCTTCCACGGCGTACGCGCCACCGAGCAGGACGACGCGATCGACGCTTTCGGGGCCTGCCGCAGGGTGCGCGCGAACGCGGTCGCCATCAGCAGCTGGGATCCCACTCAGCTGGTTGCGCCGGCGGCCGAGCACCGAACGATCCTCGATGCCGGCGACCTGCCGGCGCTCGCGCTCTACGACGGCAGCGGCGAGCGCCATGCCCCCAGCCGCGCCGCCGCCGACGCGCACGCGGAACGGATGCTGGAGGCCCTCGAGCTGGAAAACAAACTGTTCGAAGGCGCGGGAGCCGTGCGCCGCCTGGCGGCGGGGCACACGTTCGCGCTGACCCGGCACGCGCGCTATCCGGACGGCGAGAACACGTTCACCGTTATCTCGGTGCGCCACGAGGGCCGCAACAACTTCCGGACCGGGATTGCCGGCGCCGCGCCGGGCGCGGTCGAGAACGGCAGCTACCGCAACAGCTTCGCCTGCGTACGCACGGCGGTGCCGATCGTTCCGGATGCGACCGCAATGCGCTACAGGCCGACCGCGCCCGGCCCGCAGTGCGCGCTCGTGGTCGGGCTGGCGGAAGCGGTCGCGACGACGACGCGCGACCACCAGGTAAAAGTCCAGTTCGCATGGCAGCGCGGGCAGGGCGCCAATCCCGGCGGCCTGGCGCACGACACCGACGAGAAGGGCTGCGCGCCCGGCAACGCCGCCTCAGGCGCCTGGGTGCGCGTGGCCGAAGCCCTGGCCGGTCCCAACTGGGGAACTGTATTCACGCCGCGCATCGGCACCGAAGTGCTGGTCGATTTCGTCGAAGGCGACATCGACCGGCCGGTCATCGTGGCTCAGCTCTACAACGGCGCCGACCAGCCGCCATTCGCCGCCGGCGTTGCATCGAACGCGAATCACGCGGGCGTCCTGTCGGGAATCCACAGCCACGGCTTCGACGGCGGCGGCTACAACCAGTGGCAGCTCGACGATGCACCCGGCCAGGTACGTACGCGCCTCGCCACCAGCTGCGCGGCAACCCAGCTGAACCTCGGCTACCTGATCCATCAATCTCCCGGCTCGGCGCAGCGCGGGGCCTACCGCGGCAGCGGCTTCGAACTGCGCACCGATGCCTGGGCCGTGATCCGCGGCGGCGAGGGCGTGCTGCTCTCGACCAGCGCGCGTTCCCGCCAAGGCTGCGGCGTGAGCTCGACGCAGATGGATGCGGCCGAGGCGGTTTCCCTGTTCAAGAGCGCCCAGTCGCTGGCCACGACGCTGGGCGACGCGGCGGCGCAGCAGCAGGCCTTGTTCAGCAAGGACGCGGTCAAGGCGCAGGCGGATTTCATCGAGCAAATCGATCCGAAGGCGAAAGGGAAATATGAAGGCGCCATCGGTGGACAAAGCGCACTGAAGGCCAGGCCGGGATCACGCGAGCTCGATGGGAAACAGCCGGTCGAGAAATTCGGTTCGGCGCTGGTGTTGATGGACGCCGCCGCCAGCATGAACTGGGCCACGCCGGCGTCGACCGTCGTGTATGCGGGGCAGCAGCTGCACTGGACCACGCAGTCGGACCTGCATTTCGCTGCGGCGCATACGGTGTCATCGGTAGCCGGGAATGCTTTTAACTTGTTTACGCACTCGGGCGGGATCCAGGCGATTGCCGGGAATGGTCCGGTGTCGTTGCAGGCGCATACCGACCAGCTGGAGATCCTGGCGGACAAGGAGATCACGGTGATCTCGGTGAACGACTGCATCGAGATCAAGGCCAAGCAGAAAATCGTGCTGCAGGCGGGACAGTCGGCGATCACGCTGGAGGGTGGGGATATTACGTTTGCTTGTCCGGGGAAGATTACGGTGAAGGGCGGGAAGCATTTGTTTGATGGCGGCGGGAATAATGCAGCGAATTTGCTCAACCTACCTGGAGAGCTGAGCGAAGAGGCAAAGCACTGGATTGCTCTCCACTATATGGACCCTGAACTGGCGGAAGGAATCCCTGAGGTGGAATACAAGATTCACTTCGAAGGAGGGCCAGTGTTGTCCGGAACTTTGGACAAAGACGGTCAAGCCCTGCACGAAAACGTCCTTAACAAAGCTGTCAAGAAGGTCGTTTATAGCCCGCGCAAACCCAAAAAGGAAGAGCCACACAATCCGTTGGAAAAGTTAATCGGCTGATTTGTCACTTGAAACTGACCTACCTCGGAGGATTGCTTCATGGCGGATGTGAATGCAACACAGATGCGCGACGCATTGGCGTGGGCGACAGGGGATGAGGAAGCGCAGGAGCCTAGCTCGAACCCATTCGTGTGGTTTTGGGAAGCGGTAGAAGGAGACTTCAACGAGAGCAGGTCCACCTCCCAGATCCTGGTCGATGCGGGTATTTCAATGATCCCGTTAGTAGATCAGGTGTGCGATCTGCGTGATCTGATAGCGAATTGCCAAAAGCTGTCACGTGATCGTACGGACCTGTGGAACTGGGTCGCGCTTGTCCTGACGCTCATCGGTCTCTTTCCGTCACTGGGATCGCTTGTAAAAGGCATCTTGAAGATTTTCTTCGGGTTCGTAAGACGAACAGGAGGACAGAAAGTCGTTGACGCAGTAGATGCGGCAATGAACTGGGTGATCTCTTTCCTGCGGCGGCGGCGCGTACAGGAGTACTTGAAAGCGCACAAGGTCGACGAAGTTCTGAAATGGCTGGCTACCGAGATCAAGGCTGTACGCGCTCGAGTCAGCGTTGCCGAATTAACGGCAGCGTTTGATCGTGGAATCGAGGTGATCGACGCAATGGCAAGCAAGGTCCAGTTTGTACCGGTATTAGGTAGCAAGGCAAAGCAAGCGTTGGTCGAGGTTCAAACGATTCGATTGGCTGCCGACAAGCATTTTGCTCGAGCACTGAAGCCAGTCCAGGATGTGTTCGATACGGTGGTATCCCGACTGGAACGTGAAGCAATTCAAAGGCAAAAAGGAATCGTGGATGTACGAAATGTACACTTCCGAGGTACTTTGCCTGAAGCAAGAGCCATTTCTTTTATGCGAAATCCACGTACAAAACCTGGTTGGCTGAACGATGGGGATACTCCACGCTGGTCGCAAGCAAAGGTTGCTGCAAACCGATCACTAGTAGAAGCAAGAGCAAAGCAAGGATGGCCGTCATTGAGTGACGACAATATTCGGTCCTTCCATACTCTTGCTCATGCTGAGATCAAAGGTCCGGCCCGACTCTTCCGCATTTTATCGCCGAACAGCAGGGCAATGAGCGATTGCTGGATCAGCGAAAAGGTGTTTAATGATATACAAAATTCACCTGATCCAAGAGAGGCGTGGAGAAAGTTTCTCGCAGTGTGGCCAGACTGGAATGCGAATGGTCAGTTTGTTATCTACGATGTAAAACCTGGCGAGACGCTCAAGGTATGGCGCGGGCCAGCATCTGGTCAAACCAAAGATTCTTTACCTGACCAACATCTTGAAGGCGGATGGGAGCAGATCGTCTTCAATGTCGCACGGACTGATCCGCGAAATGATGTGATGCGGTTCTACAAACTGAAGGGCGGTCAAAAAAATATCCTACAAGGCGCGATCACGCAAGCAGAGTATAACAAGCTTACTCAAGCGCAAAAGAATGAATACGTATCCATACGTGAATCGATAACCCATCCGAATATTAGTGGACCTTTCGAAACAGGATGGGGGTGCACGGATTTTGAGGGGGCAGGTTACGCGACGAGAATTGGATTGCCAGCGCTGCCTGGGCAGACAACAGCTCTTCAAAGGTGAATGCGCGGTTCGATTCGATAATGCACGGTTATATTAGGCGAATTGGGATAGATATGAACCTGACTCAGTGGCAGAAAATGCAGGCTGCTTTGCTGTATCACTTTTCCTCCATGAGATATCTTGAGGGCTTGATGGAGCGTGTGAAAAAGCTAAGGATTTTCGCGAATGATGTTTTGGATGTCAATGAGGCCCAAGGCAGAGATAAACTTTTGCGTAGCAAGCGTTGGGGTAATCGCAATACAGGCGAGAATTGGGAAAATAACGCGTGGCCGTTTCTTGGTGATTTCCAACGTTCAGTCGCGCGAGACATTGCAGACAGAAAGTCGAACATTTATCACAAAACCGGAGCGTACCAATGCGTCCGGGGTATTTCCGAACTTTCTTTGCAATGGATGGCACCGGAGGAACAGGACGAGTTCGACCGAAAGCTTGCAGAAGTGTCCAGATATGCGGAGTACATCGATGACACCATGGATCGAGCCGTATATGCCACTAGATGGGACGACTTTGGACTAACGATCGCTTGGCAAGAACATGAAAGCAACTTTGCAGTTCTCCCTAAATTTATCACTCGGCCTGAACTTGTCTGCGACAGCGGCCAAGTGCCGCCGAAGACTGGCGTATATGTATCAACCGACGATCCTAATGCAGCCCTGCAGTTTGGATGGAATGGATCTGATCG
Organism: Massilia sp.; assembly: GCA_003484545.1. Taxonomy (GTDB): domain Bacteria; phylum Pseudomonadota; class Gammaproteobacteria; order Burkholderiales; family Burkholderiaceae_D; genus Telluria. Next base: position 5,942 of record DNCF01000282.1, read on the forward strand.
GGGAAAGTTGCTAGAAAGTACTACGCTGAACGACTTAGGTAAGCGCGCATTGGCTTCAGTCGGTAGAGCCAAGCTCTGGACCGACGGCGATGCTATGCTCCGCTTTGTGCTTGATAACCTGTCCTGCCCAGATTTGGTACGCGATACTTTCTTTGATGAGTCCCAGACGCCCGAACTGGCACCTACCCTAGTGGCGCGCAATGCTTTTGAAGCAAAACCGTCACGTTGGTGTTTTGTCGAGCTCGTGAAGGATGAGTTCGAGCAAATTGAGAATGAGGTAGAGGTGGCAAGGCCGGAGACCCTACGCTTTAGCGCGGGCGAAGTTTGTGTGCGCGCAGGCTTCTATTTTTCCCCTGCAAATCCACACTCACGTCGGTATTTCCGTACTGGTGAGCAGTTCCCTGTTCTTGATTCCGAATACGGCAAGACCATTTGGCAGTCGGATTGCGAGCAGGGCGGAGGTGCCACTTAATTGTCCGGTGGACTCGGTGCAATGGCCAACTGGGGGTGTAAAGACAAGCCACCTTATCTCCACATTTTCAAGAAGGAGTCTCTCGTGCGACGTTCAATTACTTTACTTCTGTTATCCGCAGTAGCTAGTTTCGCGAACGCAAAGCCGGACCAGTTGGTAGGACAGTTCACGCATGACTTTACCAAGCCTGCCAATGAACCGGTCTATACCGTCATAAAATCTGGTGCTAAGTGGCAAGTATTTCTCCATGGCGCAAACAAGACAGTTCCCGCCAAAGAGACGAGCGAGTCGGAGCGCAAGGAGTTCTGGGAGCAGATGTAGTGGCCCGCCGAGAGGGCCGTTGGTGCCCGGTGCCTTTGCCTCGGCGGCGAGTGGGAGGGAATGATGTGTTATGCACCAGATCGCGAAGGTGCGGAAAAGCCGGCCGTTTCGAAGAAAAGTGATTACTTTTATTTCGACTCGATGGGCGGTTTAATGGACATCCGGCTAAAGAAAAAGTGAATGAGGAGGGGCGGGCAGGCTAATCGATGGCTGTCTATAGCACAAAAAGACGATAACGCGACGATTAGGGGGTGGAATTGCAGAGTTGACGACATGTCGAGGGGTGTTTCCAAAAGCTAAGGTGTTCACATTACGCATGTCATTCCCGTCAGCGCTAAAATCAACCGCTCTCTTTCCAAAGGAGGTCATCATGCTGCAAGCAAACGAAATCCAGCAACGGTACAGCCACCTGCAGCAGACCATCGGCGAAGCCGAGCAGGCCTGCATGGCGTCGCAGGATACGCCGCCGGAAATGCGCGACTGTATCCAGCGTATTTCGCGCGAGTTGAAACAGGCGCAGGACGTGATGCAGTCGAACGACGAGGCGCGGATCGTCCAGTGCGTCGACAGCCTGGAAGACATGGGCGACGAGGCCAAGCGCATGAGCCGCTCGATGCCGCAGATGCCGGCGCACCTCGAGGCGATGGTCACCCGCGTGCACGCCGAGCTGTCCGACTTCAAGCACAAGCTGCACTAAGCCCGTTTCAACCGGGCCGAGCCCGCGCGGTAGGGGAGGGCCGGGCAGGACGCCTACACCACGCCCTTGCCGCGCAGCGCCGCGATCTCGTCGCCGTTCTTGCCCAGCACATCGCGCAGCACCTCGTCGGTGTGCTCGCCCAGCAGCGGCGGCGCTTTCGCGCTCGTCGCCGGCGTAGCCGACATCTTCATCGGGCTGCGCACCAGCGTCACCTTGCCGGCGCTCGGGTGGGGCAGTTCCACCGCCATCCCGCGCGCGCGCACCTGCTCGTTGGCGAAGACTTCACCGACGTCGTTGATCGGTCCGCAAGGCACGCCCACTTCTTCCAGCATCGCGATCCATTCGTCGCGCCGGCGCGTTGCCACCATGTCGGCGAGCAGCGGCACCAGCACGTCGCGGTTCTGCACGCGCAGCGGGTTGGTCGCGAAGCGCGGGTCGTGCGCCAGTTCGGGACGCCCGCCAGCCTCGACGAACTTCTGGTACTGGCCATCGTTCCCCGAGGCGACGATGATGTGGCCGTCGCTGCAGGCGAAGGTCTGGTAGGGCACGATGTTGGCGTGGGCGTTGCCCCAGCGTTTAGGCGGCTTGCCGCTGTTCAGGTAGTTGCTGCCGACGTTGGCCAGCATCGCGACCTGGGTGTCGAGCAGGGCCATGTCGATGTACTGGCCTTCGCCGGTGCGGTCGCGGTGGGTCAGTGCGGCCAGTACGGCAATGGTCGCGTACATGCCGGTCATCAGGTCGGTCAGGGCCACGCCGGCCTTTTGCGGGCCGCCGCCGGGCAATTCATCGCGCTCGCCCGTCACCGACATCAGGCCGCCCATGCCCTGGATCAGGAAGTCGTAGCCGGCGCGGTGCGCGTACGGTCCGTCCTGGCCGAAACCGGTGATCGAGCAGTAGACCAGGTCGGGCTTGATTGCCTTCAGCGATGCGTAGTCCAGGCCGTAGCGCTTCAGGTGCCCGACCTTGAAGTTTTCCAGCACCACGTCGGAGTGGCGCGCCAGTTCGCGCACCAGGGCCTGGCCCTCGGCGCTGGCGATATCGACCGTCACCGAGCGCTTGCCGCGGTTGGCCGACAGGTAGTAGGCGGCTTCGCTGGTGTTGTTCCCCGCGGCGTCTTTCGCGTAAGGCGGGCCCCAGGCGCGGGTGTCGTCGCCGCTGCCGGGACGCTCGATCTTGATCACGTCGGCGCCGAGGTCGGCCAGGTTCTGCGAGCACCAGGGGCCGGCCAGCACGCGCGAGAGGTCGAGCACGCGGATATGGCCGAGTGCCTTCGAGGTTCCGGAATCAGTCATGGTGTTTATTTGCCAAGTTCGTGGAGCGCCGATTATAGCCGGGTGCGGCGGCGGTTCATTTATCTGCCTTGCCCAGCAGCTGGGCCGCGAATATGTCGCGCTCGCGGTCGACGATGTCGTCCACCACCCGCCCGTCCAGTCCCATCGCTTCGAGCACGAAGGCCGACAACTGCAGGCTGGCCTCGAGCGTCTCGGGCACGACCACGGTGGCGCCGGCCTGCTTCAGGATGCGCGCGTGCTTTTCGTCGCGCGAGCGCACGAACAGGGGAACGTGCGGGAACTCGCGCCGGATGCCATGCACCGCCTGCAGGGCGGAGGCGGGGTGGTCCATCGTCAGCACGATGGCCGGCGCCTCCTCGGCGTGCACCCGTCGCAGCAGCTCGCAGCGCGCGGCGTTGCCGAAATAGACCGGGACGCCTTGCGCGTGCAGCTTCGACACCAGCTTGGCGTCGTTCTCGAAGGCGATGTAGTCGATGCGCTGCGCGTCCAGCAGCCGGGCCAATTGCTGGCCCACGCGCCCGAAGCCGGCGATGATGATGCGCCCGCGGGCCGACGCCAGCGTCTCGTCATCGACGCTCGCAGCCTGCGCGTGTTCGCTGCGCTGCGCGCGTTCGCCGATGGCGCGGCCCAGGCGCGCCAGCAGCGGCGTGATGAACATCGACAGGCCGACCGCCAGCATGGCTCGCGCGGCCAGGGCGGGGTCGAGCAGTTTGGCCGAGACGGCGAAGCCGATGACGATGAAGGCAAACTCGCCGCCCTGGCCCAGCAGCAGGCCGCCCTCGATGGCCTTGGGCCAGGGCAGGCGGCCGAGGCGGAAGATGACCGCGATGACCAGGGCCTTGATTGCCACCAGGCCGAGCACCGCGCCGGCCAGCCAGAGCGGCGCCTCGACAACCTGGCGCGTGTCCATCTGCATCCCGACGGTCATGAAGAACAGGCCCATGAGCAGGCCCTTGAAGGGCTCGATCATCAGCTCGACCTCGTGCTTGAATTCGGTCTCTGCCAGCAGCAGGCCGGCGATCAGGGCGCCGAGCGCCATCGACAGCCCGGCGGCGGCCGACAGGGCGGCGATGCCGAAGGTGCTCAGCAGGATCAGGGCCATGAAGACGTCGGGCTGGCGGTGGCGCGCGAAGGCCTTGAACAGCGGGTGGATGACGCGCCCGCCGACCAGGTAGATGAGGGCGATGGCGCCGCCGGCCTTGGCCACCGTCACCACGGCCAGCATGGCGGCGCCGTCGCCGCTGCCGCGTGCGAGGGCACCGATCAGGATCAGGATCGGCACCACCGCCAGGTCCTGCATCATCAGCACGGCGAAGGCCGCCTGGCCGAGGCGAGTGCCGGTGCTGTGCTGCTCGCTCATCAGCTGCATGACAACGGCGGTGGAGGAGAGCGAGAGCACCAGGCCGAGGATGACGGCGGTCTCGAACGATTCGCCGAGCACCAGCACCACCGCGGCGCCGATCAGGGTCGCACTGGCCAGTACCTGGGCCGAACCCGCGCCGAACACCCAGCGCCGCAGCGCCCACAGGCGGGCGGCCGAGAGCTCCAGGCCGATCATGAACATCAGGAACAGCACGCCGATCTCGGCCAGCATCGACACCCCTTCGCCGCTGGGGAAGGTGATCCAGCCCAGCCAGGGAAATTCGCCGGCCGACAGCGCCACGCCGAAGGGACCGAGCAGGGTGCCGACGGCGAGGAAGCCGAGCACCTGGTTGATGCGCAGGCGCTGCAGCGTCGGGATCAGGATGCCGGCGAGGATCAGGAACAGCAGGATTTCACGCAGGAAAGGGAAGGCGTGTTGTTCTTGCACGGATAAATGCCTTTGCGGTTGGTGGCTTGCATTGGCATTTTATAACGGCGGGATGATCGTTCGGCAACGGATGACGAAAGGGCGATCGCGTTGGAACACGTGCCGCCGATCGATGATTCATCGCGATATCGGTTCCTCGACGTGCGTTGAACGCGTGGGGCATTCAGGCCGGGGGCCTGAATGACGAGCCGCCCACGCTACGGGTATGAAACAGGCCGCTCAGGAACTCTGCATGTGGAAAGCCTCGGCCGGGGTTTCCTCTTGCTGGCGATGCCCGCTCGCCACCGGCTGGCGCGATTCGGCGGTCTTGACCAGTTCCTCGTACTCGGGGTCATCGACGCCGCGCAGTTCGAGGTAGCGGTCGAGCGCGTTTTCCAGCTTCGGCAGCAGGATCGCGCGTTCGCTGTGCAGCACGCTGTACGCCGGGCGCGCCGCCGCCAGTTCCATCGCCATTCCCGGCCGCGCTTCCAGGCTGTCGGTGGCGATGCCGGCCTTCTCGGCCGCCATCTTCGCCAGCTCGAACCAGGTGACGGCGCCGACGTTGTTCAGGTGCCAGATGCCGCTTTCGCGGTCGACCGCCAGGTCCAGGCAGGCATGCACCAGGTCCGGCACATAGGTGGGCGACACGGTCATGTCGTTGGCGGCCACGAAGCGTTCGCCGCGTTCCAGCGCGCCCAGCGCCAGCGTCACGAAGTTGTGCCTGTCCCAGGGACCGAAGAAGGCGCTGGTACGCACCACCAGGGCGCCCGGGTGCTTGTCCAGCACGGCGGTTTCCGATTGCGCCTTGCTGCGTCCGTAGACGTTCAGTGGCGACACCGGATCGCTCTCGACATACGGACGGTCGTGGCGGCCGTCGAACACCAGGTCGCTCGAGAAGGTCATGAAGCGGATCGCGTGACGGATGCAGGCCAGGGCCAGCACCGTCGGACCGTGGGTGTTGGCCAGCATGCAGCCTTCGCTGTCGGTCTCGGCCTCGTCGACGCGCACGTAACCACCGGCATTGATGATGGCCCAGGGCTTGAAGCGCTGGATCGCCGCCTCGACCGAGGCCGGGTCGGTGATGTCCATCTCCTGGCGCGTCAGCACGTGGCAGGCCAGGTTGCGCTTCTCGCAGATGCGGGCGAAGGCCGAGCCCAGGGTGCCGGTGGCGCCGGTGATCAGGATCGGCTGCACGTGCTGCGACTTGAACTGGTTGCGCACGGCGATGTCGGCCACCGCGGTGCGGGTGGCGACCGGCTTGCACAGGAAGCGGCCCGGGCGGCGCCACCAGCCCTGGCCCTGCAGCACCGGATTGGTCAGCGGACGGCCGGAAGAGAGTTCGCGCATCAGGGTGGCCACCGCGGTCGGACGCGGCTCGGGGCCGCGCACGTCGAACGGACCCGGCTCGTAGTAGCCGCGGCATTCGGTCACCAGGCAGTTCCAGTCGTAGGAGCCGAGCAGGGCCCAGACCGTGACCGCGCGCACGTCGGCGCCGCCGGCCCTGACCTTCTTGGCCGCATTCCAGATCTCGAGCAGCCAGCGCATCTGGTCTTCGCGGTTGGCGTCGATGTGGGCCTCGGTGATCGCGATCGGCAGGCCGTAGCGGTCCCAGGTTTCCTGCAGCAGCGGGCCGATGCCCGGCGTTGGCGTGGCCAGCGCGCGCGGGGTCTCGATGTCGGCGTGCGGCACGCCGTCGTATTCGTGGCAGCGGTCCTTCGGATAGCGCTCGGTGCGGTGGTCGAGCCAGCGCTCGCTGGTGGCGTAGTAATTGACGCCGATGATGTCGGGTGGGCAGGGGTTCTCGCGGAACCACAGCAGTTCCTCCGGCGTCGCGCCGGATTTGAGCAGGTAATCCCACAGCGCGTGTTCCTGGTCGACCATGCCGCACAGCAGGTCCCAGCCCAGCCAGCGCCGTTCGTTGAAGAAGTCCGCCAGCCACTGCATCTCGGGGGTGCCGTAGGTTTTCGAGAGGTCGTCGGTCTGGACCAGCTTGGCCTCGGGGTTGACCGCGCGGATCGCGCGCATCGACAGCACCGTGGCGCGGCACTCGACCAGGAGCGCCCGCACGAAGGTCTCATGGCTTTTTCCGTGCGGGTACCAGACGCCTGCCAGGCCCGAGAAGCGCGCCGTGGTCAGGGGTTCGTTGACCGGGGTGTAGTACTCGGCCCAGGGGTAGCGTGCCGCTACCGCGCCGGCGTACTCGGCGAGCTTTTCGGGAAAGGCTGGATCGACCAGGCTGGTGTGTTCAGGACCGCTGCCATGGTGCACCAGGCCGACGATCGGGGTGACGCCGAGCCGCTGCAGGGCGGGAAGGCGGGCGTCGGACCAGGACCAGTCCGCGCTCTCGATGCCGTTTGGCGCCGTGCGTTCCCACAGTACCGGATAGCGGATGGCCGAGATGCCGAGGGAAGCGAAGCGCTCGATGTCCTGCAGACGGTCGGCATGGCCATTGCGGTCCATCTGGCTGAAGTACTGGTCGCGCACGCGGTTGACGGTGCATTCGAGTCCGCCCCAAAGCGCCAGCTCTGGTGCGGAATCTGGCTGGATGTTCTTGTCAGTGTTCATGAGGAATGCCTGCTTTAGTGAAGACAGGCTTAAGCCTAACGGCCTCGTAGCCTCAGTTATGTGAAATGGCGAACATAATGAGGAAATTTCGGACTAGTCCTACTTTTTGTCTTCCTATCCGTTTCCTCTGCTAAATAACATTGATCTGTCTCTAAAACGTGCGACGTTGTCGTTCAGTGCAATGCAAAATTGTGTCATTCTTGCCTGTTCGGCAAGGCGCTTCGAGCTTGTTTGAGCTTGCAAAACGAAGAGGGGTCAGCCGATGTACATGGTCTACTGGACAATGGTCGAGGAAGCGGAAAGTACCCCGCACGCGCAACTGTTCGACACCGACGAGATGGTCGCGGCCATGCAGTTCATGGAAGAGCTGCGCCGGCGCCAGCGCGGCGGCGAGGGCGTGCGTTTCGTGACCATGTGCTCCGAGCACCCGGACGCCGTCGGCCATCCGGGCGTGGACGTCACCGGACCGGATTACAACTGGAAGAAACGGCGGCGCTAGCCCGGGCGGCGCCGGGGCCGCGGCGGGAGCGAGGCATGCGTTGAACTGACGGGAAAACTGGCATATGCTTCCATAAGCATAATGACAAGGCAGCCGGCCGCGCCAGGCTGCCGTCCCGGAGGCGACAATGAACCACCCCATCATCCCGATCGCGCCGGCCGGCCCGAGCCGGCAGCGCAAGCGCGAGGCGCCCAAGGGCCGCCGCGTCGATCCGCAAGCCCTGGACGAGATACGCGCGCTGCTGGGCGAGGCGTCGCGCCAGCGCGACCTCCTGATCGAGCACCTGCACGCCATCCAGGACCGCTACGGCTGCCTGGCCAGCCGCCACCTCGCGGCGCTGGCCCAGGAGATGCGGCTGGCCCAGGCCGAAGTCTTCGAAGTCGCCACCTTCTATCACCATTTCGAGGTCGTGCGCG
>DNCF01000282.1:14092-14258 GCA_003484545.1 Massilia sp.
CCTTCTATCACCATTTCGACGTCGTGCGCGAGGGCGACGAGGCGCCCGCCGCGCTGACGGTGCGCGTTTGCGCCGGCCTGTCCTGCGAACTGGCCGGCGCCGCGAACCTGCTGGCGACACTGCCGGCCATCCTCGGACGCGAGGTGCGGGTGCTGGCCGCGCCCTG
>DNCF01000316.1:0-153 GCA_003484545.1 Massilia sp.
GGTGGTCGACGACAATGCCGATGCCGCCGAGACCCTGGGCCTGCTGTTGAAAGCGCATGGCCACCAGGTCGAGGTGTTCAACGACCCGCTGCAGGCCTTGTCCGCGGTGACGCGCGTCCAGCCCGACATCGCGGTGCTCGACATCGGCCTGCC
>DNCF01000316.1:478-4016 GCA_003484545.1 Massilia sp.
GTGCTCGACATCGGCCTGCCGGGCATGGATGGCTACCAGCTGGCGCGCAGCCTGCGCGCGCTGCTGGGCGCGCACCCCTGCCGCCTGGTCGCGCTGTCCGGCTATGGCCAGGCGTCGGACCGCCAGCGCAGCGAGGATGCCGGCTTCGAGCAGCACCTGGTCAAGCCGATCAGCCCCGACCAGGTCGCGCGCCTGGCGCTGGCACTACCATAAAACCAGGGTCGGCCGGCGCAGGCGCGGCGGCGCGGATTACAATAGTCGTTTTCGAATTTCAGGAGAACAGCGTGAGCAATCTGCGCCAGGAGTTTATTGCGTTTTCGGTCGAGACCGAAGTCTTACGATTCGGTCAGTTCACGACCAAGGCCGGGCGCCTCTCGCCTTACTTCTTCAACGCCGGCCTGTTCCACGACGGCGCCACCCTCGGCCGCCTGGCGCAGTTCTACGCCCAGACCCTGCTCGCCTCCGGCGTCGAGTTCGACATGCTGTTCGGCCCGGCCTACAAGGGCATCACCCTGGCATCGGCCACCGCGGTGGCGCTGGCCGCCCAGGGCCGCAACACTTCGTTCGCCTACAACCGCAAGGAAGCCAAGGACCATGGCGAAGGCGGCACCATCGTCGGCGCCAAGCTGCAGGGCAAGGTCGTCATCGTCGACGACGTGATCTCGGCCGGCACCTCGGTGCGCGAATCGGTCGACATGATCCGCGCCGCCGGCGCCGAGCCGGCCGCCGTCCTGATCGCGCTCGACCGCATGGAACGCTCGGGCAAGGACGACGCGCTGTCGGAAGGCTCGGCGGTGCAGCAGGTGGCCAAGGAATTCGGCATTCCGGTCATCTCGATCGCCAACCTGGACGACCTGTTCACTTACCTGTCGGGCGAAGGCGCCGGGGCCGAACTGGGCCAGCACAAGGAAGCGGTGGCGGCCTACCGCACGCGTTACGGCGTGTAAGCGCAGGCTGCAAACGCTGCAGGCATAAAAAAACCGGAGCATGCTCCGGTTTTTTTATGCTTCGTATTTCTACTTCTGGGCCGATCAGCCCGCCAGCTTCTTCTTCAGCAGCTCCGTCACCTGGGCCGGGTTCGCCTTGCCCTTCGAGGCCTTCATGGTCTGGCCGATCAGGGCGTTGATCGCCGCTTCCTTGCCGGCGCGGTACTGCTCGACCGACTTGGCGTTCGCCGCCAGCACCTCGTCGACGATGGCTTCCAGTGCACCGGTGTCCGAGATCTGCTTCAGGCCCTTCTGTTCGATGACGACGTCGGCCAGGTTCTCGTCGGTCGACTTCGCGTCCCACATGGCCGCGAACACTTCCTTCGCCGCCTTGTTCGAGATCGTCCCGTCGGCGATGCGCTTGACGAGCAGGGCCAGCTGCGAGGCCTCGACCGGCGATTCGGTGATGTCCACGCCTTCGCGATTCAGGGTCGAGGAGACGTCGCCCATCATCCAGTTGGCGATGGTCTTGGCGTTTTCCTTGCCGGCCTTCGCCACCACGGCTTCGTAGTAGGTCGCCATGCCCTGCGACGAGGTCAGGATCAGGGCGTCATACTCGGGCAGGCCGTAGTCGCCGGTGAAGCGCGCGCGCATCGCGCCCGGCAGTTCCGGCATGTCGGCCTTCACGCGCTCGATCCACTCTTCCGAAATCATCAACGGCGGCAGGTCGGGGTCCGGGAAGTAGCGGTAGTCCTGCGCGTCCTCTTTCGAGCGCATTGCGCGGGTTTCCTTCCTGTCCGGGTCCCACAGGCGGGTGGCCTGCTGGACCTTGCCGCCGTCCTCGATCAGCTCGATCTGGCGCCGCACTTCGTAGTGGATTGCTTCTTCCATGAAGCGGAAGGAGTTCAGGTTCTTGATCTCGCAGCGGGTGCCGAATTCCTTCTGGCCCAGCGGACGCACCGAGACGTTGACGTCGCAGCGGAACGAGCCTTCCTGCATGTTGCCGTCGCAGACGCCCAGCCACATCACCAGCGAGTGCAGGGCCTTCGCGTAGGCGACCGCTTCGGCGGCGCTGCGCATTTCCGGCTCCGAGACGATCTCGAGCAGCGGCGTGCCGGCACGGTTCAGGTCGATGCCGGTCATGCCGGCATAGTCCTCGTGCAGCGACTTGCCGGCGTCCTCTTCCAGGTGGGCCCGGGTCAGGTTGACGGTTTTCGTCTCCAGCTTGCCATCCTTCTCGTAGCCGAAGGTGATGGTGCCGCCCTGGACCACCGGGTCCTCGAACTGGCTGATCTGGTAGCCCTTCGGCAGGTCGGGGTAGAAGTAGTTCTTGCGCGCGAAGACCGATTGCGGCGCGATCTTTGCCCCGACTGCCAGGCCGAAGCGGATCGCGCGCTCGACGGCGCCCTTGTTCATCACGGGCAGCACGCCAGGCAGCGCCAGGTCCACGGGGCTGGCCTGCGTGTTCGGCTCGGCGCCGAACTGGATCGAGCTGCCGCTGAAGATTTTCGAGTTGGTCGTGAGCTGGACGTGGTTCTCAAGACCGATGACGACTTCCCATTGCATGGTGTTCTCTCTTTTTCTGGTTTGCCGGCGCCGTGGCCTCGTTCAGGCCGGTGGTGGCGCCAGCGGGGCGACCGCGTGGGCTCGAGAGCCCACCCTACAAAGTCAACGGCGGCCGCCGTACGTGTCGGTTGTCCTTAGACGCCTTCGGGTGCGCGCTGGTGCCAGTCGGTGACTTGCTGGTACTGGTGCGCGATGTTCAGCAGCTTGGCCTCGGCAAAGTAATTGCCGATGATTTGCAGGCCGACCGGGCGCTTGGCGTTCTTTTCGCCCTGGCCGAAGCCGACCGGGATCGACATGCCCGGCAGGCCGGCCAGGCTGGTCGACAGCGTGAAGATGTCGGCCAGGTAGTTGGCGACCGGGTCGTTCGCCTTCGCGCCCAGGTCCCAGGCGACCGTCGGGGCCACCGGGCCCATGATCACGTCGCACTTGTCGGCAAAGGCTGCCTGGAAGTCGTCGGCGATCAGGCGGCGGATCTTCTGCGCCTGGACGTAGTAGGCGTCGTAGTAGCCATGGCAGAGCACATAGGTGCCGACCATGATGCGGCGCTGCACTTCACGACCGAAACCCTCTGCGCGGGTTTTCTTGTACATGTCCTGCAGATCCTTGTACTCGCTGGCGCGGTGGCCGTAGCGCACACCGTCGAAGCGCGACAGGTTCGACGAGGCTTCGGCCGGGGCGATGATGTAGTAGGTCGGGATCGACAGGGCGGTCTTCGGCAGCGAAATATCGACCAGGGTCGCGCCCAGCTTCACGAACTGGTCGAGCGCGGCGCGCACGGCCTGCTCGACGTCGGCGGCCAGACCCTCGCCGAAGTATTCGCTCGGCACGCCGATGCGCAGGCCGTTCAAAGGCTTGTTCAGGTCGCGCGTGAAATCCTCGTGCAGGTTGCCCTGCTCGGGCGTCAGGCTGGTCGAGTCGCGCTCGTCGTGGCCGATCATTTCATTGAGCAGCAAGGCGCAGTCCTCGGCGGTCTGGGCGATCGGGCCGCCCTGGTCGAGCGAGGAGGCGAAGGCGATCATGCCGAAGCGCGAGACGCGGCCGTAGGT
>DNCF01000283.1:0-315 GCA_003484545.1 Massilia sp.
TCTTCCGATCTGACCGGGAAGGCGCCGCTCGCCCAGCTGGCGATGCCGTCCGGCAGCGGCGCCTCGGCGTCGGCATGTTCCTCGGCGTAGGCCCGCAGTTGCGGCAGCAGCGCCGGCGGCACGCTGGCGGCGAGCTTCGTGACCTCGGGCGTCGCGCCGATCTGGGCCGCGTGGTTCAGGGTGAAACCGGTGATACTGAAGAGCAGCATCGCCATCAGGCAGATCGCCGAGCTGATCCAGTGCCACTGGTGCAGCTGCTTGAGGTAGACGGCACGGCGCGGCCCCGGCAAAGCCGGGGCGGGAGGGGTAGACGCA
>DNCF01000283.1:538-3955 GCA_003484545.1 Massilia sp.
GGGGGGGGGGGGGGGAGGGGTAGACGCAGCGGAGGTGGTTGGTCCAGATGAGCTCATCCTCAAATGATAACGATTATCATTTACCTGGTCAACAGCGCAATGTGGCGCGAAATGTGGCTTTACAATTAGAAATAATTAATTTCTACCCTCAGAGCCCGCCTCGTTACTGCGCTTGCGTTACAATGTTGCGGGCCAGGCCCGGCTATGCCGTGGCCGGGAATTCCTTTGCCTTGTAATACGTCCTTCCCCCACAACTTGATGTAGTAAGTGCGATCCGCTAACCGGTCAGGCCGTGTCGCGGAAGGTTAGATTAACCCGCCCCATACTCGCGAAGCGCGAAGAAAGGTGAGCAAGAATGATGCAGCAACAGAATGCGAACTCGTACCTGTTCGGCGGTAATGCGCCCTACGTGGAAGAGTTATACGAAGCGTACCTGAACAATCCGGGATCGGTTCCGGAAAACTGGCGCGCATACTTTGACCAGATGCAGCACGTGCCCGCGGTCGACGGATCGAACCGCCCGGACGTGGTCCACTCGTCGGTGGTCGCTTCGTTCGCGGAACGCGCGAAACAGGGCCCGATCCGCACCGTGATCGCCTCCCCGGACGCAGAACTCGGCCGCAAGCGCGTGGCCGTCACCCAGCTGATCGCTGCCTACCGCTACCTCGGCTCCCGCTGGGCCAACCTCGACCCGCTGCAGCGCCAGGAACGCCCACCTCTCCCGGAACTCGACCCGAGCTTCTACGGCTTCACCGAAGCGGACCTCGACACCGTCTTCACCATCAGCAATACCTACTTCGGCAAGGAAACCGCGCCCCTGCGCGACATCCTGAACTGGCTGCGCGACACCTACTGCCGTTCGATCGGCGCTGAGTTCATGTACATCAGCGATCCGACGGAAAAGCGCTGGCTGCAGGAACGCCTGGAGTCGACCCGCTCGACCCCGACCTTCACCGCCGAAAAGAAAAAGCACATCCTCGAGCGCCTGACCGCGGCCGAAGGCCTGGAACGCTACCTCCACACCAAGTACGTCGGCGCCAAGCGCTTCTCGCTGGAAGGCGGCGAGTCGTTCATCGCCTCGATCGACGAAGTCATCCAGCGCGCCGGTGAAAAGGGCGTGCAGGAAATCGTCATCGGCATGGCCCACCGCGGCCGCCTGAACGTGCTGGTCAACACCCTGGGCAAGAGCCCGGCCGACCTGTTCGAAGAATTCGAAGGCAAGCACGCCGACGACCTGCCGGCGGGCGACGTGAAATACCACCAGGGCTTCTCGAGCGACATCTCGACCCCGGGCGGCCCGGTCCACCTGTCGCTGGCCTTCAACCCCTCCCACCTCGAGATCGTCAACCCGGTCGTCGAAGGTTCGGTCAAGGCGCGCATGGAACGCCGCGGCGACCGCAAGGGCAAGGAAGTGCTGCCGATCCTGGTGCACGGCGACGCAGCGTTCGCCGGCCAGGGCGTGGTCATGGAAACCCTGAACCTGGCCCAGACCCGCGGCTACGGCACCGGTGGCACCGTCCACATCGTCATCAACAACCAGATCGGCTTCACCACCTCGGACCCGCGCGACGCCCGTTCGACCATCTACTGCTCGGACGTCGTCAAGATGATCGAAGCACCGGTGCTGCACGTGAACGCCGACGATCCGGAAGCGGTCGTGCTGGCCTCGCAGATCGCGATGGACTACCGCACCGAGTTCGGCAAGGACGTGGTCGTCGACATCGTCTGCTACCGCAAGCTGGGCCACAACGAGCAGGACACCCCGGCCCTGACCCAGCCGCTGATGTACAAGAAGATCGCCAAGCACCCGGGCACCCGCAAGCTGTACGCGGAGAAGCTGGCTGCCCAGGGCACCATCCCGGCCGAAGCGGGTGACCAGCTGGTCGCCGAGTACCGCGCCGCGATGGACGCCGGCAAGCACACCGTCGATCCGGTCCTGACCAACTTCAAGGGCAAGTACGCCGTCGACTGGGCGCCGTTCCTGAACAAGAAGTGGACCGACGCCGCCGATACCGCCGTGCCGCTGACCGAACTGAAGCGCCTGGCCGAACGCATCACCAAGGTGCCGGAAGGCTTCAAGCCGCACTCGCTGGTCGAGAAGGTCCTGAACGACCGCGCCACCATGGGCCGCGGCGAGATGAACCTCGACTGGGGCATGGGCGAGCACCTGGCCTTCGCCTCGCTGCTGTCGTCCGGCTATGCCGTGCGCCTGTCGGGCCAGGATGCCGGCCGCGGCACCTTCGTGCACCGCCACGCCGTGCTGCACGACCAGAACCGCGAGCGCTGGGACCAGGGCATCTACCTGCCGCTGGCCAACGTCTCGGACAACCAGGCCAACTTCACCGTGATCGACTCGGTGCTGTCGGAAGAAGCGGTGCTCGGCTTCGAGTACGGCTACTCGACCGCCGAACCGAATACGCTCACCATCTGGGAAGCCCAGTTCGGCGACTTCGTCAACGGCGCCCAGGTCGTCATCGACCAGTTCATCGCTTCGGGCGAAGTGAAGTGGGGCCGCGCCTCGGGCCTGACCATGATGCTGCCGCACGGCTACGAAGGCCAGGGTCCGGAGCACTCGTCGGCACGTATCGAGCGCTTCCTGCAACTGTGCGCCGACAACAACATGCAAGTGGTGCAGCCGACCACGGCCGCCCAGATCTTCCACCTGCTGCGCCGCCAGATGGTGCGCCAGTTCCGCAAGCCGCTGGTGATCTTCACGCCGAAGTCGCTGCTGCGCAACAAGGACGCCGGCTCGCCGCTGACCGACCTGGCCAAGGGCGGTTTCCAGACCGTGATCGGCGAAGTGGACGAGAAGATCGAGGCCTCGAAGGTCAAGCGTGTGCTGGTCTGCTCGGGCAAGGTCTACTATGACCTGGTCAACACCCGCAAGGCGCGCAATGCCAACGACGTGGCGATCATCCGTATCGAACAGATGTATCCGTTCCCGCACAAGTCGTTCGCGGCCGAGCTGAAGAAGTTCAGCAACGCGACCGAAGTGGTGTGGACGCAGGACGAACCGCAGAACCAGGGTCCGTGGTTCCAGATCCAGCACAACATCTTCGAAAGCATGGACGAAGGCCAGCGCCTGGCGTATGCCGGCCGTCCTGCTTCCTCGTCGCCTGCGGTCGGCTATGCCGACAAGCACGTGGCGCAGCAGAAGGAGCTGCTGGACACCGCGTTCTCGAAACTCAAGGGTTTCATCCTGACCAAGTAAGAAGACACACCACGCCCCCGTGCGCGCTCGCGCCGGGGGTTTTGCACAGAATACATAACGGAGTTACATAAAAATGGCACAAATCGAAGTCAAGGTCCCCCAACTGTCGGAATCGGTTGCTGAAGCGACCCTCCTGTCCTGGCACAAGAAAGTCGGCGAGTCGGTTGACCGCGACGAGAACATGATCGACATCGAAACCGACAAGG